>JANQGT010000023.1 GCA_028277205.1 Candidatus Altimarinota bacterium | reverse complement strand
CTGCTTTTCACTCTCGCGTCATTCGCACGCACCGCAAAACGCACTCGGGACATCCCACTACAGCTCCGAAGCCTACCAAGGTGTTCGGGGTTTTTTGGTGTGTCAAAATATGACTCCCGCGATTGCGATCGATCCGACTCCACACGAAAAGAATATCGCCCAAAAATACGCGTCGATCGGCATATCCAGTACGAATTTTTCGGGATTGTCAGTATCGCAGTATACCATCACGTGTGATCATGCGTCCGGATAGTGCGTTCCCGAGAGCCAATTTTTCGCGATGATCTCGCGTCCCGCGCACGAGTAGCGGACGATAGGCGTCGAGAGCGCATCCACCATCTGACTATCGACGACGATCGCGTCCACGTGCTCGCCCGTGAGCACCAGGTGTCCGCGCCCGAAAAAGAGTCCAGCCGCGATCGAAAGAAACCCGAGACCCAAAATCGACAGGATACCTGCCGCTATGCGCATATACGATCGAGGCGTATTCACGTGCTAAAACTGCGACAAAAATCGAATATCCGGCTCCATGAAAAGACGGATGTGATCAATGGCGTATTTGAGCATGGCGAGCCGATTGAGCCCCAGACCAAAAGCGAATCCGCTGTAGATCTCCGGATCGACACCTCATTCGCGCAGGACATTCGGATGAATCATCCCTGCCGGTACGAGCTCGATCCATCATGAGTGCTTGCAGATGCGGCATCATTTCCCATCGCAAAACGGACACGAGCTATCCAGCTCCACTCCCGGCTCCACAAATGGAAAAAATCCCGGGCGCATGCGGATATCGATATGCTTTTGAAATATCTCGGAGAGCATCGTCTGCAGGCAATACTTCAGGTGTCCGAGGTGGATGCCGCGATCCACGACGATCCCCTCCACCTGATAAAATGTATTTTCATGCGTGGCGTCCACCGCTTCATTCCGAAAGACGCGCCCGGGAATGATCGTACGAATGGGGATGGGCGTATCCCGGAGGATCGTATTTTGCATGCAGGAGGTCTGCGTGGCGAGTACGTAGCCCGTATCCGAAAGCCAAAACGTATCCTGCATATCGCGAGCGGGGTGCGTCGCAGGGATATTTACCGCGTCGAAATTCGCATACTCTGTCGTGATCTCATCCGACTCTCGCACCGAAAATCCCATGCGGACAAAGACGTCCTCGACCTCCCGGCGCACGCGCGTGAGCGGATGGACGTGCGTCCCGCGCATATGCGGATAGGGGATGGACATGTCCTCGTACTCCTCGCGGATACTGCGCTCGATCGAGGCGATCGCGATGGCTTCGCGTCGCGTCTCGAATGCCTCGATGATGCGGTCTTTCACGATATTTACGTCTTTTCCGATGGTGCGCTTTTCGCTGTCGGAGAGATCCTTGATGCCCTTCATGAGCTTGGTGAGATCGCCGTTTTTTCAGAGGATATCGCCTCGATATTCGGTGAGTGTTTCATCGGTGGTGATTGACTGCAGATGGCGAGAAACGGTATCTGCCAGATCGCGTGCGTCGTCGAGGAGAGACATGGGATGACTTGAAAAAATGACAAAAGAAAAACCGGGCACTAAATTTTTAGCGGCATGATGATATGCCGATACGTCGCCTCGCCGGTTTTCTCCGGGACGTCTTTTATCAGTACGGGGGAGAGCGGCGTCTCGAAATCAATGCTGACATAGTCTTCGCGCATGACGGAGAGCACCTCCAGGAGGTAGGTGGAGTTGATGCCGATGGCGGCGTTTTCTCCCTCGACGGAGGCGGGGATTTGCAGCGTCCCGGCGCCGATCTCGGTATCGCCGGTCGATACCTCCAGTCCCGTATCCGCATCAAATCGCAGGCGGGTATTGAAATTATTTTCCCGAGCGATGAGATTCGCGCGCTTCAGTCCATTGACCAGATCCTGCCGACGGATGACTCATTTGGTGGCGTATGACTTTGGAAAAAAATTGCCATAGTCGGGAAAATGCCCATTTAGCAGTCTGGAAAAGACGCGGACACCTCCCGCGACAAAAAGCGCCTGCGACTCGTGTGCGTACATTTCGACTGTGGACTCTTCATCGAAAATACGTCCAAGCTCCGTGACGGTTTTTTTTGGGATGATGACACTCGGGCGCTCGTCTTTCGCTTTGGCTTTTCGCTCTAGGATCAGCTCCGAGAGCCGAAAACTGTCTGTGGAGGCAAAGATCACACGCGTTTTTTCTATCGACAGCAGGACACCCGCGAGGGTGGGACGGATATTGCCGTCGGCGGTGGAAAACATTGTCTTTTCAAATGCCTGTTTGAGGATTTTCGCCGACAGAGAAAAGGGATTTTCCGGTCGTACATTCGGCAGTACCGGAAATTTCGAAGCATCCGTTCCTTTGATGCGGGTATGCGACGTCGCCGTCGATATCTCCAGTGCTTCACCCTCGACTGCTTTTATCTCTATCGTCTCGTCCTGTACGAGCGAGACGTACGACGCGATAAATCGCGATGATACGGTAAAGTCTCCCTCGGTCTTTACATCGACGCCGGTATCCACGCTGCACTCTATCGCCATTTCCAGATTATTCGCTGTCACGAATACTTTTTTGAATCGGGCGGAGAGGAGAATATTTTCGAGGATGGGTGTGACATTTGTCACGACGCTCGCGTGACTCGCCGTGTCGATGGCTTGCTTTAGAGCGGCGGTGCGGATGGAGAAATGCATGAGAATGATTCGTAAAAACGAGACATCACTCTATCGAGTTTTCTCTGAAAATCAACGATATGCGCGTTCGTCCGGGAAAAGGTTGTCTTTCATGTCATTCGGCGTATACTGCGCGCATCAGCCTACCATTTTGCAGTATGCAGCGCTTTTTCGAAGAGAGCGCGGGCGGCATCGTCTACAGAAAGCGTTGAGGGGAAATATCGATCCTGCTGCTCGAGCGACCAAAGACGCACGGCGGATCGGAGTACGTCCTGCCAAAGGGACATATCGAACCAAATGAAACCGCAAAGGACGCCGCGATCCGCGAAATCCGCGAGGAGACCGGGCTCGACCCTCGGGACCTCCGTATCGTCAAATTTTTGACGAAAGTAAGCTATCAATTTGTCGCGACGTATCAGGAGGGTACGCCCCTTATTGATAAGGACGTGTACCTGTTTTTGGTGCGGTATACCGGATCACGCGATCCGTCTCCGGCTCCGCCCGTCAAGCAGGGAGAGGGATTTCTGGGATTTCGGTGGGTGACGCTGCGAGAGCTGTCGTCATTTGGTGTGAAACCGGACGACGTGCACACGCTCGTCGAAAAAAATCTGCGGTATATGTAGTCATTACCCCTCATACCCATGCCCTCACTCGCTCACTGGGAAGCAAAGATCCAAGCAGTTCAAAAGCAAAAAACCTTTGCAGAGTATGCGAAATACGTGACGAGCTGGATGCCATTCGTCCTCACGAAAAACCGGTGAAGAGTATCCAGATATCCGGAATCAACTCGTCTCCCAATACTCGTCGAGCCACTGGAGTACGAAGAAATACGCTCGGATTTCCTCAAGAATCCTCCCCAAACACATGTTGATGGGGATTTTTTTGAAAATGTGAAAACGATACTTCAGACAGTCCCACTCTCCCGTGTCGTACATTTTCCACCTGCGGAAAATGCTGAGTATGCGGATGTGGCGGTACATGTAAGAAATGCATATCTTGGTATTGCTGTGGGAATGACGGGCGAAAATATATTTTACTCATTCAATATCCTCTCAAATACCTATAATATACTCAATACCGTACTTGCTTGGGATCGATGTGATAATATCTATTGGTGTGTCGGCATTATTCGATCAGTAAACATATACTATTCCCGCTATATCCTCGACTCCGCCAATATCTGGTTTTCCACCAATCTCATAGGATGTCGTGAATGCCTCTTTTGTGATTGACTGGAAAATAAACAGTACTGCATAGAAAACAAGCAATACGAGAAAGAAGAATATTTACACAAAAAACAAGAACTGCTATCTAGAAAAACAGAATTTCTTTCCTGGTACAGAAGCCTGACAAAGGTAGGGAAGAATTTTGGAAGTACGAATATACAATGAAGTTTTTGTATTGAGTGTATGGACATTGAGAAAGGATTTTTTAATTACAGGCTAAAAAGTGGCACAAATCTTTTGCTATCATGATCCGAAGAATGATCAGAAGAGGCATATAATGGATATATTTTGTGAACAATCGAGCATTTTTACTGATCCGGATGAAGCGGAAAAAGTGAGCACGGATATATGTGCTACAATATTAGCTATAGCTCGAACATATTCTATAGTACTTTTCTCGACCACTGCTCCTTCTGTCTCGGGTGCTCCGGACTCAAGAATCAATCCTACTGTATATTCAATAAACAATACACAAAAGAAGACTGGCACAAAACAGTAGACAAAATATTCGAAAAAATGCAAACAAACGGAACTCTTTGACACTTTCTCCCTCCAGCCATCAATCCCTTTTTCTACAACGACACCATCGCCCAAACTCTCCACCCTCTGACAAAAGAACACGCAATACACGAATGATTTCTCTGGAGAGATCATGAAAACACCATCGACATTCCCGACAACACCGAGATCACAGACATCACTTCGATCGATATCGCAGACACAAACAATGACGATATCCTCACAAAAGTATTGAGAGATCGAGATGGAAAAATCTATCGCATCATAGAACCCGAGCTTGCTTTCCTACGAAAACACGAACTCCCCATCCCCGAGATCCACTGGGAGACGAGGCTGCGGGAGCATGTGGGGTAGGGATGATTGCCCTGTAGGACAAATCGCTACGAGACGGAGATATAGCATCCCCCTCCCTCATCGCGGATGATATCCAGACAGTCCGCGTACAGATCGTCGTGTCCGAGGCTTTTTGTCAGTGCCCGAAGCCGGTTTGCGCTGGTGATATACCGGAGTCTCACGAGCTCGCCGAGTCGTGCGCGCGACAGATGCCGGGCATATTTTTTCAGAAATCTGGGGACGAGGTAGTCGCGGCGCTCACTGTCCTCGACGGTATCGAGCAGCGCATCCAGGATCGCCGCTTCTTCCGAGAGGATGCGGATCGGCTCACCGTCGGCATCGAGCCTGGCAGTATACCGGCAGAGCGCACTGAAAAGATTTTTTCTGCCGGTTTTCCCGCCGCCTGCGATCGTCGTAAACCGGATAGAGTATCCGCTTGCGATCGCGACAGTGCGCTCGACGTCGCGAGTATAGACGACCAGCGTCCGGGGCGCGGAGTAGTCTCGCAGATGCAGGGCGATACCGGTTTCGCGTGCTATGATGTATCGTCAGCCGGTATGATTGAGGATGAGCTTTTTGGCGATGCGCCAGTAGTACCGGTCTACGATATCGACGAGCCGGTTCGCACAGTCGTCCGAGACGACGTAGAGTCCGTTTCGGATGCGGGTCAGTATGCGTGCTCCGGTGAGACGGGAGCACAGGGCGTATGCTTCGCGCTTTGCGGTCGTCCGCCCAGCCGGATAGTCCGGCTCGATCAGCCGGGCGATGTCGTCCAGAGAGACGATCATTCCCGGTTTTTTCGACAGTTTTTTTACTATTTTGTGAAAATCCATGAGGCTTTGTTATCCACTATAATATGAGAAAATATCGGTATAGAAAATGAGATATTTTTACTGTATGAATGATACTTTTTTTACTGGATATTTCAAATATTTTTTTGAGATTCCAACCCGGTTTCGATACACGATATACCGGTTTGTGCCGGTATTTGCGAGGGGGATGAGAGTATGGTACGATAGAGGAAATACTGTTTTTTGCCCATGTCTTTCGAACTGCCCTCCGAGCTTCGAGGAAATCGCCCCGATTTCAAAACATATCTGGAGCGTGCTCTGCATGACGACGAGCTGTCCATACAGGAGCTGGATACGATCGCCGAGTTTCTGGATTATGAGCGCGAATATACCGCTGAAACCCAGCGAAAACTCGCGACGATGCTCGATGAGATCAGTGATCCGAATAGTGCTGATCGAAGGCTCGGACGTGCTTTTCAGAGGGTAATCGGATCCAGCGAGACGGACGGTATCATCGGGGGAGTCCGACGACTGCGATCAAATACGCTCCGGGATTTCTGGGCGTACTACGACCGCCGGAGAGCGGAAGAGGCGGCACGATCTCGAGTACAAGCACATCGAGTGCCGCAAGACACCGAAGCACGCCGATTTAGCCTCGAGACTGCGAGACCGATCGACATACCGCCTCCGCCGTTTCGCGAGCAGCGTATCGATCCCCGCCAAAAACCTCGCCGCTATCGAGCCGACGAGACAGGCGACATCATCTCTCCGCTTGCGTATGATCCGCCGGATTTTGCGCTGTATCTGGATGTCATCCTGGATCGCGGACTCTCGATGCGAGAGCTGCATGAGATTGCCCGGTTTTTCGGGTACGAGCGACAGTACACCCCGGAAATTCGCTCTCGGATTTCCACTCTCCTGCGAGCGAAAAACCGCAATGTCGCCCGTCGATTTCAGCAGGCGATACGGACGCCAGAGACTCGCGACGTGCTCTGATCGGTGGACGGCATCTACTGAGCGAAAACCCACGCGGCGTTTTGGAGATATTTTGATCTGCGCCGCCGCGAGGATCATGCCCGACACGAGCGCGAATACACGCCGTCACCCCGCTCGTCGCATCCGATCGAGCGCACGGTACCGGCATACATACGCGGACTGCCGACACCCACTCGAAAGCCCGACCGACCCGAAATGCCGACATTTCGACAAGCGCAGCCATCCCGTCCCTCCGTCGATGCACATGATCTGTCGCGTCCGCCATTTGCCGGTATGCTTCCCGGTACTCCCGAGATGCGGGAGGAGACACGACGTGAGCGAGAGAGGCTTCGAGATACGGCGCGAAAATACCCCAATGCCCGATACTACAATGAACCTCTGCGCGGACAGTATCCGCATGCGGATACTGATTCTCTTCGTGATGCGATGACCGGCGTGCGTCTGTCGGAGATCGTGGAGATGATGCTGGATACAGAGTCTCTGCCCGATGCTATGACTCGGCTCTGATACCGTCCGATTGATCCTGAAAATTTCTACTACTATCCGTCTCCCGAGGCTCTGGATATCCGCCGGGCGCTCGCCGAGATATACGCCTATCTGGTGGAAAATCGGGGACGCCAATATCTCGATGATCAGGCGGCACAAAATCGAGCGGACTGGAATGTACGACTCTGACTGACGGGCGAGCCGGATCCGACACTGATCGACCGAGCCACAAATGATCCCGACTATATCCGCGATATGGAGCGCGGTATGCAGCGCCTCGTCGACGGGCTCGGCTATGACGAGGGAAAACAATACGGACTCGTAGAGTATGAGGGAATCGCACTCGGCGATATCCATGAGATCGGCTATCTGGTAAATACATTTCTCGGAGAGCCGAGTTGACGGGATGATTTTCAGGCGAGTACGGTACTGCAGTATCCCGGGATTACCATGCTCATGCCGAAATACGAACAAAAGACCACTGGACTCGGTATCATCGCCCATAAAAACTACGGACAGTCCCATCGCCATCGTCAGTATACCGTCTTTACATTTGATGCGCGGACGGGGGAGTTCAAGTTTTTGCGGGGGAAATGAGTACGGTGAGCGCTCGCGATGACCGTCACGATCAGGAGTACCGACGACTTTCGAGAGCTGCTTCGTTCTCTGCATTTGCACGGTATGCCATCGGAGTTTTCATGAGACACCGCAAAAGATCCTCGAACCTATATTTCGTAAAATACGCATTCGATTTATTGACTTTATTCGTATCAGCACTAAAGTTTAGACAGTCATCCATAGTTTCTCCTTATCCGGTATGATGCGACACACTGCTTCCTCTCTCGAATGACGCGATAATGCTCCGCACGCGCCCGCTGCCGCTTTGCGATGAATTTCCGGTATGCGCGTACGAGGTGCTTTGGCGAGTTTTAGCTCTGCTTTCGGAGTGTGTTTGCAGGTCTGTGCGGCGGGTGCCGTCGCTCTCGGCTTATCTCTTGCCGATGCGAAAACGGTATCAGCGGGGGAGCTATTTCGATGACTGCACGCTATCGAAGAAGCAGTCCCCGAAGCCCTGAAAGAAAGAGCGCCGACCCATCGTGGCAATTCATGACCGGCACGACATCACACATGAGGAGGAAATAGCGGATTTGATCCTGCTCGTCCCTCAATCTTCATTCCGACAAATGCAAATGGAAGCGGTATCGGGGTGGGCGGGAATCTCGGCGGTGTGCCGATTCACGCTCTCTGAAGCAAGCCACTTTCGCCGGAGGTGTATGCACGATTTGCTGGTCCGAATAGTAGTAGCGAGACATATGATCTTCTCGTGAGGACTCTCATGAAGTGGAAAGAACAAGGATGAGAAAGACGAAAACTCGCTTTCGCCATTGAGTTCACACTTCGCACGATATACGACCAGGGAAACATGGCGACGACGGTATTTGCTCGCGTCGATACGGACGGCGATTTCGCCAGCGGTGCGGTTCGCCAGTCTACTACGATCGGTCAGGACTCGCGTCTGCACGTGACGCTCGGGGTGATACGTGCAGTGATCGAGGAGTTTGTTCGGGAAATCGATGTCGGCGGCAGCGATGCTCAGCGTATAGAGGAGGCAGTACGAAACTATATTTTCAATGCGGAGTTTGGGCGGCGCCTCTCCCAGGATCCCGATGCCGCGCTCAAGTCCCTCGGCATTGCTTTTATGGCGATACATCAGCCGGGGCGGGATCTCGGAGAGGTCGGTAAATTCGTCGAAAAGGATGGCTCTACCATCAGATATGGAGGTGTGGAGGCGAAAATCCGCCGGGCGATGCAGTTTCGTGTCGTGGCGAGCGTGGTGTATGAGCTTTTGACAAATCTCGAAATAAAACCGCATCTGGGTGCGAGAGTGACGATCTACGAACCGGACTACGATGGAAACGGACTCATAAAGATCGACGGGGAGACCGGAGCGAGCCTGGTATACTCTATCGATGACGGCGTACGGGTGACACTCGCCGGGAGTACTACGATCTCAGGAAATGAGCAATCTGGAAGTATCGGTGTCAGCTGGAATGTTGGCGGATGACAGTTTTGACCGGAGGCGCGCGTGGATCGTCGGGGGTGAGCGGGAACGACTTGATACCTTGGTGTGCGCGGTTCGTGTCGATGGGGCGGATCGGATGTTTCCGCATCTCGACGCGAAGATAGTGATCGTCCGTCTTCGACTGCTCAAAATCTCGCGGGTGCGCACGAGGGATGAGGTGAGCCGGGAGGGGCATGGACATTCACGCTCGAAGATCTTGGTGGTATTCCGAGAGTGTTTTCCAGTGGACGTCCTGCCATCGAGCCGAGTTTTGCCGTACGGAGAAGTCTCGAGTTATCGGTTGATAGAGGTGCATTTGACAGCGTGCAAAAAAATGCTGAAGGTGTGCCTCTATCCGGAGATATCAATATCGGTGTCGATCTCACCGGAGATATCGAGGTGAGACCGTCCGGTGTGTCGTCGTATTTCTCTGCGCAAAATCAGACGTTGATAGTGCATTTTTTCCGTGACAATGCCGTCATCCCGTCCGGTAGCTATAGGATAGCACTGGAGCAAACGGATGGAAATTTCACCATTGTCACGGTGGATATTTCTTCTGGCTTATCGATAATCGAACTCGAGGCGGTGGAGTTTGCGAATGATATTCCGTTGAAGGAGGCACAGTCGTTTCTCTCGGGAGATCTGACGCTACAACAGGCTGCAGATGAGGCTGCGGCGATAGGTGATGTGGGAGACGATACCGGCGAAGGAGAGGATGATACCGGAGACGGGGGAACCGATACCGGAGCCGATAGCCTACCAACCGGTGCGCCGACGGGACTCGCGCTCGCGGCAGCCAGCGACGGCGGGACGCAGGGGGATAATCTCACAAATGATACGACTCCGACATT
>JANQGT010000003.1 GCA_028277205.1 Candidatus Altimarinota bacterium | reverse complement strand
CCGATCGCGCCAGAGCAAAAAACCGAGGGTATCGTGGCGATACTCGTACCGGCGCCGCCTCTTTCCGTCGCCGAAGAGACGCATGAAGAGATCGGGGACCAACGCCTGAAATGCCGACGCAAACTTTCCGATGTCGTGGAAGAGCAGGAGATACCCGAAAAGGATGCGTAGTTCCGAGAGACTCATACGGACACGGCGGGCGATTTCGGTCAAAAGGCGGGGAAAGGTGTCCACGAGAGCGAGGCCGACGGCGGCGACATCGAGGCTATGATAGACGAGCAAATGATGGCGTCGCGCATCCCCCTCACCCCGCGTTTTGCCCCAATATGAATAGTGAGCCTCACCGCGCACCGTCATTAATCAGCTCCGATCGACGATGCGTTCGGGATGGGGTAGATTTCGACGTACGGCGGGCGCCTCGGTACGGACCGTGTCCGGATCGTCGGCAGGGGTAATCGAATGTGAATCGTCGTGCGCCGGAGCATCTTCACACGTCCACCGATCCGCTTCCGTTGGGTGGTGTTTTTTTGGGCCGCTGTCTTCAAAAGACATCGAACGAGTTCGCGAGATGGAAATTTTAACAGTTTCAATTAAGGTCATATCGTACCTCCGAATCAAGAATACGAATGAAAACCTTTCCTGACAAGAAGTTTCTTTGTCCTAATATTTTTTCTACGCTTTGACTTTTAGGTTTAAGCGTCCTACCATATCGTTCGTTCCCCGATTCACGGGGCTGAACCGTTTCTGTGTCCAAATGCAAATGGCACGCTTCATTTATTCCCCGCGGTGCGGGGATTTTTCATATTCATAGACATACCACCACACAAACGTTTTCCGTAATCGGTGAGCGGACCCGCGATGCGGGCTCATTATAGCATGATAGATATTGAAATTATAAACAAAAATAAATTTTTCTCATCCAACCTTGATACATAAAACTCTCCTCGATCGAGCATCGCTGCTTCAATCTTACGATGAAACTTGAGTGAGCACTCCTTCTCGTGTACTATTCATGCATGGCAACGAAGACGATCACCTTAGAGCTCGATGCCTATGAACATCTCAAAAGGGCCAAACGCTCGCCGAAAGAGTCGTTTTCGTCGGTCGTCAGGCGGGCGAAGTTCGAGGACGATCCGCCGACGGTGGCGGAGCTCTTGGCCTCGATGACCGGACGCTCGCACACGGAGGACGCGCTCTTGACGGAATCCGTGTTGAGCGGACTGGAAGCGGCGCAGCGGGAACCTCGGTACACCGCGTCGAAGTGGGATGATTCTCTTTGACACGACGGTGCTGATCGATCTGGAGCGTGAGTTTCGCAAGCGGATCGACGGACCGGCTACGGCGGCGCTCAGAACGATGC
>JANQGT010000007.1 GCA_028277205.1 Candidatus Altimarinota bacterium | reverse complement strand
AAATGGTAGGAAAAGACGAGGCGACCGTCCGCGAGCGATTTGGCGGACTGTATAATGCATTTCGCTACGGACCGCCGCCGCACGGCGGATTTGCTATCGGGTATGACCGGTTTATGATGATCCTCTGCGACGAGCCGAATATCCGGGAGATCTACGCCTTTCCAAAGTCGGGGCGCGCCGAGGACGTGATGATGGGCGCGCCGTCGGTGGTGGATGATGAGCAGCTTTCGGAGCTCGGGATCGATATCCGACCGGAGGTGCGGGAATTCTCTGAATAATTTATCTTCAACAGATATGAGTCAAATACTTCGCGACATTCATCTCCTCTTCGAGCTCGGATCGATGCGCCATGTCATGCGCGCGTGGAGATACTATGTCGGCAAGACTTTGAAAATGCCGCCGAACATACGCTCCGCGTCGCGTGGATAGCCCTCATACTCGCCGAGCAGATCCGCGACTGGCAGGGAGGAAAAGTGCGCGATGAGAGTGAATCGTCTGAATAAACTCCAATCTCCCCTAAAACGGTATATCCTCGATACTGATTTCCTCGTCGTCTTTTTTCTTACCGCGTTTCGGTTTTTTCTCGCTGGACTCGTCGTCGGATGACGCCGTCGCTGCCCCTCTCGGGAAATCATCATCACCCGGAGGCGGAGGCGCCTGCGCGAAATTTCCACCCGACTGCATACCCTGCGACGAGGAGAGCATGATCAGATTCTCGCAGACGATTTCCGTTCTGTATCGCTTTGTGCCGTCCTGCGCGTCCCAGCTGCGGGTCTGCAGTCGTCCCTCTATATAGACCTTTTTTCCCTTCATCAGGTACTGCTCGACGATGTCGGCGAGCCGCGCCCAAAAAACAATATTGTGATATTCGACCTGTTCTTGCTTTGCGCCGGCAGCATCTTTCCATGTGCGGTTTGTCGCGACCGAACAGGTGGCGACTTTTTGACCATTGGGCGTTTCGCGGATCTCGGGATCGGCGGTCAGATTTCCGATGATTTGGACTTTATTGAGCGAATTCATGGAAAAATTATTTGAAAATAAACGCCATTATACGAATACAAAAGCGTTTTCCAAAACCGGTTTTTGAAAAAATGCTTTGGAATTTGTATGTGAAACCGGTATAGTGAGACAAACTCAACACTATGCTCTCCCGTTTTCTCTCGGCACTGTTTCAGATTTGTCTCGTCGGTGCGACGCTTGCTCTCTTTGTCGTAGCGCTTTTTCGTCCTGATCTCATCGAGCAATTTATCGAATGGATAGGGACAGTCGTCGTCTCGCTGGGTGCATGGAATTATCTCATCGCCTTCACGACCGCGGCACTCGAGTCGTTTCCGGTGCTTGGGACGTTTTTACCGGGTCAGCAGGTCATGCTCGTCATCGGAGGATTTTATGGAAATATCGATCTGCCGGGAATCATCGCGGTCTCGATCGCGGGCGCCTGTATCGGAAACTGACTCGGATATATAGCGGGCGTATACTATGGCGAGGCATTTTTGGAAAAATACGGCGACATGGTGGGACTCGGGCGCACGGAGACGCGTCGTCTGCGCGTACAGATCCAGAAAAACGGCGCGTGGTTTATCATCCTCGGAAAATTTCACAATTTCGCTCGGGCGTTTATTCCGTTTATCGCGGGATCGATGGGAATGCGAGCGCGGACATTTTGGATCTACAATATCGCGGGATCAATCCTCTGGGCGACGGTCATCATCTCGCTTGGCGTCTTTTTCATCGAGCATTATGAGATCATCCTGGACTGGCTGCAGTATATCATACTCGGCTTGCTGGTCGCATTCGGGCTGTATATCTGGTTTTTTCGGCGGGAGGCGTTTATGGACTATCTGCGCGAAAAACAGCAGGAAATCGAGGAAAAGTCCCATAATCATCGACCGTAGCCCATGCTGCAATCAGTATTTGAATTTTCATTTTTCACGCAGATCGCCGGACTCTCGCTCACGTCGCTGCTACTGGGAATGGTGCTGATCCGCATAGTCCCGCGGTGGCTGCGTACACTGGGACTGCTGGATCGACCGCATCTGTATCCGCACGAGTGATGACGCGCTCCCGTACCGTACGGCGTCGGGATCGTGCTGCCGGCGGTATTCGTGCTCTCAGTGGGGCTCTGGATCGATCCCACGACACCAAAGCTTTTGACCGTGTGTGTCTTCGCCATTCTGGTCGCGATCGTGAGTTTCATAGACGATCTGGATACCATCGGCAAAACACTCATAAAACTCCCGCCTCTCGCGAGGCTCGCCTTTCAGGTATTCGTCGGGCTCGTCATCGGATTTACCAGTATCAAAATCGGCTACGTGAGCGGGCTTTTGGGTGGTATCATCCACCTCGACGCGTACTCGTTTTCCCTCTTTTGATACCAGGTTCACGCGATCGCCGTCCTCTTTACCGTGGCATGGTATGTCCTCGTCTTCAATGCGCTCAACTGGTCCGACGTCGTCCCGGGAATGACGAGCGGCATCGGACTCGTTTCTCTGATCGTGATCGGGATTTTGACAGTGCGCCTGTATCTCTCGGATACCACCATTCCGGCGCAGGAAAATTCGCTGTTTGTCTTTCGGATGCTGGCAGCCAGTATCCCGGTCGTCGCCGTCATGGCGTATCTGGATACAAAGCGATGATTCATCCTGGGTGATACGAGCTCCATGACGCTGGCATTCATCGTCGCTACGCTCGCCATCATCTCCGGCGGAAAGGTCGCGACGGTCGCAACCGTCCTCGGTGTCTATCTCATCGATGCGATGTACGTCATCCTCATGCGACTGTGGGAGGGCACAAATCCGCTGCATGGCGACTATCGTCACCACCTGCATTTTCGGCTGCGCTCGATCGGGATGCGCGATATCGAGATCCGCACGCTCGTCTTTACGCTGTCGGCGGCGTTTGGCGTGGCAGTGATATTTTTGGACAGGATCGGGAAAATCATTCTCTTTCTCATACTCGCCGTGCTCGTCGTCTCTATGACACGGATCGTGCGAGCATGGAAACAGCGATCGAAAGAAGAGTAATTGCGAGCATACTATTGATCGAAGCAGGATATCATAGCAAATCTCGAAAATACAAAGCAAAGGCGCAATTCTCGATCAAAAGGGCAAAAAGAACGAATTGCGCTGACCTGAGCCTTGCTAAAAGGGCTGACAAAGATTTTTTTTCAAAACTGCAGAAAAACAATCGTCCCTGCAGACTACCAATTCCACTCTGTGATAAACTCCGGCGCAAGCTCGCTGCCCGGACGCTCGATGTCGTCGCTCTCGCGATAGTGCATGACGATGAGCGTGGCGTCGTCGTGCTGACGATGATTGTACCCCATGAATCGGGAGAGCGTCACAGTAATCGCATTGAATACGCCTTGGGCGGTTTTCGACTCGGCAGTGCGGATAGTCTCGGAGAGGCGATCCACCCCAAACATAATCGCATCCGGATGGCTTCAGTTTTTTGCCTCGGTGATGCCGTCCGTGTACATGACGGCGATGTCTCCCGGCGCAAAGTCGACTTTTCGTTCCTTGATGAGCTTGGAGATATCCCGTGTCATGGCGAGCGCGATACCCCCGGACTGGACGCGTTCGACGGCGTTCGTCGCCCGTTTGTACAGGAGGAGGTATTCGTGTCCAGCACCCGTAAGATAGAGCGCATTCGATTCTCTATTCCACCGCACCATGAGCAGCGTCATGAGCATATTTGATTTGACTCGGGGCTTGAGGATTTCATTCGTCTTTGTCAGGATCTCGGCACCACTTTCCAGCATCTGCGAAAATCCGGATATGAGCGCATTGACGATCATCATGACAAATCCCGAGGCGACTCCGTGACCCGTGACATCCCCGATATACACATACGAATTCGAGCCGCGCTGGATGACATCGTAGCTGTCACCGCCCACGTCCGAGGCACTTTTCGTCCGGGCGACGATATCGATATCCGGGATCTCCACCGCGGTCTGCGTGAGGGTGTGTTTTTGGATCTCGGCGGCGAGCTCGATCTCGGATTTGAGCACGCGCCCCTCCTCCATTTCCTTGCGAAATTTCGCAAGAACCTGCAGACTCTTTGAAAAAAACGAATTGACGAAATGAAAATCCCGATTCGGTCCGTGCTCTTCAAATTTCGCATTTGCCCGACCGAGCGTGAGAAACCGGGATATCTCCCGACGAAGCCGGGACAGCGGTCCCACATACGCTACCTGCAGATAAAATACGAGAAAGAGTGTATGCAGCGCAAACCATATACCGGCAATCGCAGACGCTTCGAGTCCCAGAAAATCGACCAATCCCAAAAGATCAAATCCCAACAGCAGGGCGATACCGAGGGCATCGCCGAGAAACGCGAGAAAGAAAATGAGTGCAAGCAAGGATTCGGACATGCTCTATATGATTTTGAAAAGGGGCTGGTGGGAGTATATCGTACTTTTATAAAAAATGCGAACGGTTTTTGCATTTCGAAAAAAAACGCTCTCTGGACGCCGTATCATAGAGAGCACTGTGCCCAGGCACACGCGGACATATCCTCAATCCGCAAAAACATATCGGGCAAACGGGTGTGCAAATTTGCAAAAAATGAAAAAGAGGAGTATACTTTGTCGTACCATATCCATGATTTTCGATGATTTTTCTCTCGTCCATCCTCGCACGGTATCGCAGGCGCCGCGAGCGCATTCGCATCCTCGAGGAGATCATCGCCAATCTTCGGGCTCCCGAAGACCGCAAAGCACTCTATCGCAGCTCCCTCGAGGCGCTGGATGAGCAGGGACTCAGCGATTTTTACGAGCGGCTCGTCTCCACATTTCAAAAAATAGACGACGAACGAGCCGAGCAGACGGGCAAAGAAACGCGACACGCTCTCGAGACCGTCTCTGAAAAAGAGCGCCGCGAGCAAAACACCGTTGATTTTTGACTGCTTCTCGATAACATCTAATCTCATACTATGCGCAATATGGAACACAGGGAAATGGTCGCTTGACCGGAAAAATTCTCGGAAGATCTCGGCAATATTCGCCAGTGTTTTGCGAATCTTTCGGACACCGATCATGCTCGTGTCGATGACATATTTCGGCAGCTCGCCCGAGCATAGCGCCACCCGGTAAACCCTCTCGACATTCATGAAAACATTTCAGTTCGTTTGCGCCAAAAACGGACAAAAAACCGAACTCATACTCCAGTATCCCACCATCGAGGAGGCGCGTGCCTCTCTGCATGCCCAGGGATACACGATCATCGAGTGGCACGAGCTCGCAGGGGAAAAAGACATCGGCTCGCAAAAACCGCTGTTTTATTTTGAGGTGGTCGTAAACTCCGAGCAAAAAACGGGGAAAATCGAAGCGGACGATATCCTGAAAGCCTATATCAAGCTCAAAGACACGCTCCACTACGATGTGCGCGCCATCTATGCAAATCCCGAGGCGACGACAGAGCAAAAAGAAGCCTCGATGAAACAGGTACTGCACCTCTATAGTCTCTACCGAAAACAATACGCCCACGAAATAGAGGAGCGAAAACGAGAAATCGAAAAGCAAAAAGAAGCCATTTCGACACCGGAAAAACAGCTTCATGAGGCGCCGAAAGAGGAGGACATCAACACATCCATAAAGCGAGAAATCGAGCGCTATCACACACTCATCCAAAAGTCTATCGACAAAGCAACGGCGCTCGTCTCTACAAACGCCGACGTGCTCACCGCCGCACAAAAGAGCAAACTCTCGGCGACGATAGATTCGCTCCGGCACGCCCGAAACATCACCAATCCCGAGCGCCTGAAGGTCATCGGCGAAGAAGCACTCGTCCTCATGGGCACCATCCAAAAAGAGCTCATAGACACGCATAAAGCGGAACACCGAAAAAATCAACTTCTCGAGACAAATCAGCTTCTGCGTTCATTTTGATCGAAATCGAAAATCATCCTGCCCGAGGACGACGTGCGAAAAAAAATCCGCACCGCATTTCGAAGTCTCATAGACCGATTTCGTCTCATCGAGGACAATCCCGACTTCATAGACAAAAAGTCATTTGCCTACTATCAAAAGCTCTCCGAGCTTGCGACATATAAAAAAAAGCTGCGAGAGATCAATGCGGAGATTGTCAAAAATCTTCTTTCCTCGCCGTCCAAATACAAAAAACTCCTCCTCAAACGGCAGGTGGCAATCAGAAATATTCGCCTTTTGAGGCGTCGCCTCACAAAGCGCTCGTTTTCCTACACAAAGCTCCTGCGCGGGCTACGGTACTATGAGTCGCTTTTTTTTGAGTTTCTCGGCGATATCGGAAATATATTTCTCTACGCGCTCTTTGTATTTTCGCTTTACTATGTCGCGGTTCGCGGTCTTGCGGCGGTGGTGCCAGAGTCGTTTTCCGGTATCTATCCGCAGACGTACTACCTGCTCACACTCTCTGCCGCCACGGGCATCGCACTGCGCATGGCGATGAACTGGTGGGCGCTCATACTCTCCACCGGAGCATACGCCGTATTTTTCTTGTTTTTACAGGTAAATTTTTAGCGAGAATTTTCTCGCGTGATATCACTGATATTTCGGGCGTGCTATCAGATTTGTACGCTTGTCTTTGCCATCATCTTCAGAGCGTTCGCGAGAGAGGAGCTTCCGAGCGGGATGTTTAGCACGCATGTCTCTCATCCCCATGCATTTGAATCAAACACGAAAAGTCGTACAATTTCAGCTATCATAGCGACTCCGGCTCATGGCGATCGTGTTTCTCATCATTCACAGTGTCTTCGCGTTTGTGTTTTTCGCGCTCTCGCAGTACGTCGTCATGGGCGTATTTATGCTGCTGGGGGTGTATTTTTATGTCGCGTTTCACCCGGTATTTTTCTTTCGTGCCCGGACTACCGTCCTGCAGCATGCCGATCGAGCCCGGGACGGTGTGTCGGGTATCTGGTCTCAGCTCGTCGTGTTTGTGCGGGAGTACTCGCTCTCCGTCGCGTTCGGACTGTTTTACCTCTCGGTATTCGGCATCGCCCGGAGTATCGAGTGGATATCGTATGATATGCTCGCGCTCGGCATCACGCTCACGCTTTTTGCCGCGACGCATTTTTTGCGAGAGAGCAGTCTGGCAGAGATATTCGAGGAATTTTTTCGGGCGAATATTCTCTTTTTCTCGGGGGTTTACGTGATCACATTCATCTCCAGGATCATCTCGCTTGATTGGCGTGCGGACCCGGTATTGTTTTTGAATGTCGCATCGACCATCGCGTGATACCTGTTTATCATCGCGGCACACCGGTTTCTCTCGACCAGA
>JANQGT010000034.1 GCA_028277205.1 Candidatus Altimarinota bacterium | reverse complement strand
GACGCTTTCGGGCGAAGGACCTGTCAGGTTTACATTTCAGGCGAAGTACGATTTTCGCGAGCATGGATTTTACGATATCGTACTGTATACGTACAAATTTGACGCGCGCGAGCCGACGCCGACTCTCGGCGGACATCCGGTGCGCATCGTGAGTCCGGATCGCATTTTCATCAGTGATTTTGAGAGGACGTTTCGTACCGCCGGACTGTATCTGCAAAAGCTCGAGCAGGCATACGAACATACCGAGGACGATCCGGATATGCGAATTGACTTTGTGTGACAGACGATTAGCATAGGGGATCGAGAGTACGACATCACCGTCGAACGCAGATAGTCATGAAACCGAAGCAACTCATCGCCCTCGTCGTCGTGGTCGCGATCGCGGCATCCGCCATCGTGCCGGCGATCATCTATTTCCTCGAGTATTAGGCGCATACGCTTCTTCGCACGCAAGCACGAATGTGCTTGCGTTTTCGTGTGCGACATGGGAAAACCATACCGCACATGGTATCGTAAATCGACCCGTATAGGCTTTGTATTCGACCGAGGTGCTTTTTCGAAAAAGCATCCTCATCACCTGACGACGATCACCGGACATTCCCCAAACAATACTGCCGATGACAAGCGTGAAGCAGCAGCGATCAATCACATGAAATACTAGACATCATCGACTCGTATCATGAGCTCGCACCCGTGGCGGAAAATCAAGCGTGTTTACCCTCAAAAACGCATCTCGCAATAACGATACAAACACGACCCAAGCCGCGCAGACATGCCGCGAAACGGGCATGTGCTACCATATCCGCCGCGCATACGTCGACAGCAGCGTGCGCAGGAGCTTCGGGGTGTGCTCGATAGCTTCGGAGAGCTCTTTTGTCGATATGACATCGCACTCGCCGTCCGTCTCGGCTCGGACGCTCGCCGTGCGGGTTTTGTTTGTGAGGACGGCGAGCTCGCCAAATATCCGACCCGGACCGAGTGTCGCCACGTGTTCGATACTGCCGTCTCACCGGTTTTCGCGAAATACGCACACCGCTCCCGAACGCAAAAAATAGAGGGTGTCTCCGGACTCTCCCTCATGAAAAAATACATCTTGCGCCCGAAAGGTCTGACGCTCGCTCATTGCTCTTTTCGCCATGTCGATCGAAAGAACCGGTTTTTCCGCGTGTTTATCCGGATCGAGAGCGTAGAGATTTCGGAGACTGGCTATCAAATGTCGCAGGAGAATGCGAATTATCGGCGGACTCTCATCCAGGAGACTTTGGACGCGCTCGCGATCGATGGCGATCGCCTCTACATTT
Source organism: Candidatus Altimarinota bacterium (assembly GCA_028277205.1). Lineage (GTDB taxonomy): Bacteria > Patescibacteriota > Gracilibacteria > BD1-5 > UBA2023 > JANQGT01. Next base: position 5,487 of record JANQGT010000034.1, on the reverse strand, counting down.
CCGCGGGCTCGCGCCGTGGCGGATCGTACGCCGTCGTCGATGAGTCCCATTTCTCCCACGATCCCGCCAGGTCCGATGTATCAGAGTCGTTCGGAGGTATCGCCGGTTTTCAGGACGATCTCTACGACCCCCTGCGTGATGAGCCATGCCGTATTGCCGGGCGTGCCGGCATACAGCAGACAGGTACCGCATGCAAATCGCGTACGGTATTTCGATGCGCAGGAGACGTCTTTTCGATGGACTTCGGGAGAGAGGATGCGCGCTCTCTCGGACACGGCGGTGGAGAGACGCGAAATAACCGGAGTGGACTGTCGGATCATGGATGAAAATCCGAAAAGGGAAATCTCTATAATGTCGCTATCGATACCGACTGTCAATCAGAAAACTCTCAATTTTCAAAAAAACATGAAATAGTAACAGTTCGGTAACACCCCTGATGGTATATTCATGCCGCCTCTCCGGCATTTTCATTTTCTTATTCTCTTGTTATGCGGTCGTCGTCTCTGTCACATGCCGGTATTTTTCCCGAGCAATCCCGGTTTTGTCTGTTGTTGTTTTCGAGCGATCGGGCTTCAGTCGACGCCTTTTCGTATGTCGCCAGAGAACTGCGTCATGCGCTTTGAACAAATTGTGTGGTCGATGTCGAAAGCGGTCTCATCGAGATCGTGGCGGACGGCGGGATCGATCAAATAGTGCACGCGCTTACCGAGACCGCCCAGGCGTTTTCGGTGCCTACAAATACGCATCCATAGCCTTTTTGCATTTTAGCTTTCTAGCGTATTTATTTATGAAATACCATAGCTCCTATGATACCGCTACACGCGGCGTCTCATATGTAAAGGTCCATGATCCGACCGTCCGTCACGGCATCGATGAATACGTGACGGAAGTCGAGGATATCGAGAGTTTTCGTGCGGGACTGCCGCCCTGGATCGATGCGCAGGAGATCACGCACGACGAATACGAGCGCTGCGCTGCCTCTCATCGGCGCTGGCAGGACTCATTTTTCCGTACGTTCGCACTGTGCCTACGCGCAAGTGGTCTGAGAATACAGTCGCTTGACTACCAGACGATCCGCCGTATCATCAGCTATATCGAGGCAGAGGTGAAAAGCGATATCGAAAGCAAAAAATCGCCTCCTCCTCGCCATTAGTTTTCATACGCATTTATGCTCGAGCTCACGCCGACGGAGAGCCAGATTGTCGAGTTTTTGAAATCGGGTCCGAAAACCATCTACGAGATCGAGCAGGCGATCGACGAGGCAAAACAATACTCTGAAGGATATGTCCGCCAGATGGTCTTTCGGATCAATAAAAAGCGTAAAATTATCGACTCATTCGTGAGCGAGGGGTACCGGCGCTATCGCCTCATGGAGTCGGAGATGAATGTCGAGTACCAGATCCTAGAGGGAGTCAATGAGATCATCGACGATGCGCAGCATCTGAAAATGCTCGTGTCCGAGGCGTCGACTGCAGCCTATGCGATGCACGAGCAGGTGACGAAGCGGATGAATTGGGTGTTGGTCGCGGCGGCGATAGGATTTGGCGTGATGATGTTTGGGCTTGGATATTTTGTGGGGGCGCATTATGCCGAAGTAATCATAGATATTGATAGGGGTGATTTAGAACAGCTTATTGAAGAATTTAAAAAGATTGAATAGGTTGGAAAGTTTTTACTAAACTACCGAGACACATATATGCATATGTTTTCTACTTCCTGTTCTTTCTATATATGGCAATTCGTCAATTTATCATATCTCCCGATAAAATTACTGTCGGGGAGGGAAAATGAACTCCTCGAGGTGTAAAAGAAATTCGTCTTTACGAAACACGTATTCGTGGTCGTCGTAAAGGCTTCGGGGAAATACTGAAAGAGATTTTTGAATAAGCTAGCGTTGAAATAGTCTCGACACACTCGTATAAAATCCCGCAAATGCGGGATTTTATTAGGCAAGCATTGCAATCTGACAGCGTTTTTATACTATTACTTTACAGTAACTTTTTTGCATGATCCTCATCCTCTCCTCCCCAGACCATCGCGTCTGGCGTGCTCTTCGATCTCGAAACAGTTTCACTCGAGATGATCTCTCGGCTCTCGTGCGAGAGTACGGCGCGGATGCGTCCGAATGGACCGACGGTCTCGACCGCATCGCGCAGATGGATGAGACGGGGCGCTACCGCCTGCGACCGGATATACGTACGATGCGGGCGAGTGGCGCCTCCAGTGTCTGGACGTTTTGACTGATTATCGGATTTCTGCTGCTCTCCGGTATCGTGCTTGGCGTATTTTCCTATGTGATCGACAGTATCCTCTAAATCATCCTACACATGCGTATCGTCGACTCTACCGTCGCAAACACCTTTCGCGCCGAGGCACTTCTGTGGGTGCTTGTTGGATTTATTTTAGGCAGTCTCGCGGAGTTTTTCATCGAGGGTGTGCCATTTTTGCTCAGTCTGTTTTCGTAGTTCATGCTCCTCATCCTCTCCGAAAGCGAATCGCATCTCTACAAGGCGCTTGCATGACTCTCCGTACGTGAAGGATTTACCGAGGACGATGTTCGCGAGTTTGCAAAGCGCTATAATGCGGATGTGCACGAATGGCTCGATGCGCTCGATACGATCACGATACGACACGAGTCCTGACGATATGCATTGCGAGAGGATCTGCGCATGATACATGACGAAATTGATGATCGATTTTTTCGACTGGTACGATGGTGATTTTGGCTGATATTTCTCATCGCTTGGTTCAAATACACCGGGTCTCTCATCGTCGATTATTTTTCTCTCTAACGTCCCTAAAATGCGCATCATACAAGATCCGGAAATCGAACGCATCATCCTGAAACAACCGTATATCTTCGGACTGCGCATCGTGGGATGGTTTGGTGTTTCGCTCGTCCTGGTCACGCTCGCGTATTATTTCATGCGATGGTTTGGATAGTTTGCCGCGTGTTTTTAGAAATCCCGCATTTGCGGGATTTTTTTAGACGTGCTCAGATAGGCATGTACGCACATCATCCAGAATCATCGTACTCACGCTCTCCCAAAGACGCAAGAACACCCGGACACGATACGACAAAAACGCGCCATCGACGCGAAAGCATACTATGGTTGCGGAGGCTCGAATCGAACGAGCGACCTCCAGGTTATGAGCCTGGCGAGCTACCACTGCTCCACTCCGCGGTGAGTGTGCAAAACATTATAAAGATTTTTTTTGAAATGCAAGAAAATCGCGAGATATGCAAGAATTGTTTTTCAGAAAGGGGCACGAAGCAAGAACGGGGTAAAAAAGCACTACGCTGTTCCAGGAAGAGGAGAAATTATCGCCCGCAACACTTTTTCAGGAACGGACTTTTCTAGTGCGTTGCTTCGAGTTCGACGTTTTGGAAGCTCTTCTCATTTAGCTTGCAAAGCGAGAAGACATGCATGTCGATCGGTATATCGATCGATCGTTTCTGCAAAAGACCCGGGCAATGCGGAATCTGCCATACTTGCAAAAGTATTATGATGTATGACCTCGTGTTGCAAGAGGAGACAAGAGGATATACATATTTTGTTATCACGCAAGAAATTATCTCTCGCGCATTTCTCGCACCTCTTTCAAAATTTGCGCGTACATGCGCTCAAGCTCCGTGCGTACCAGGATTCGCACCGTCAGATACCAGAGGATCGCCAGTATGAGCAGACAGCCAAATGCTATGAACAAAGTCCAGTGAAACGGGATGACGACGTAGCAAACATTTTCCATAGTAGAGAAAAATAAGAGTAAGAATTAAGAACAAGAATTAGGGGAAATGGGAGCGTCTACTGCTTTTTATCGAGTGCACATTTCGAATAGCGCTCGATAAACTCCTCGGCTGCGTGCCGCAGGAGGAGATACGCTCGCAGGAGCTCGAAATACTCTTTGCAGTAGTTGATATTGAGCTTTACCTCGGGATCTATCCCCTCTCTCGACGCAAGCTCCTCTAGAAAATCTGTATTTTGTCCGTACTCTGAGGAAAACTCGGGCTCATATCCCTCATCCTCATTTCGATCCTCATCCGACCCGATTCATACATGTGGCATAGGAAAAAAAATGAAAAGGTAGGTGATGACGGCACGCCAAGACGGGCAACCGTCCAAGGTCGCCAGACTCTTTTTTCCGCAGGACCACATTTTCATGTCATCCAAAGCACGGGGACGGTTACCCATCCAATGTGCTTTGGTTCGAATTTTATGACGAAAAAAAGGTGGTCGAAAATAAGAAAAAAAGAATCTGGCACCGCCAGTATACCCGGTTTTTCCCAGTGTCAAAATGTGGGAGGAATACTGGCGGTGAATGTCAGGATTATGATGTATCCATGAGAGAATAGTGAAAAAGTAGGTGATGACGGCACGCCAAGACGGGCAACCGTCCGGTTGCCACACCTTTTGTTCTTTCTGGCGTATCCCAAGAAAGATAGACGGTCGCCCGTCGCGATCTTTCTTGAGGCGTAAAAATACCAGAAATTATAAAACAAAAGGGTGGCACTCGCAGTATATCCCATTCCAAATAATGTCAAAGACTGCAAAGGGAAATACGGCGGGAAATGCAGATTTACGAGGTATTCATAAAAGAATATAGTGAATAAAGTAGATGATAACGGCAATGTACGCGAAAGCGGACGACCGTCCTAGGTCGCCAAACCATCTCCTCAAGAACCGAAGTATTTCGGCACAAAGCAGGATTCGGACGGTCATCCGATCCTCCCTGCTTATGTGCAAAAAGATGGTTCTTGAAATCGAGAGATGATTTGGCACCGCTAGTATACCCGATTTTCCCCAGTGTCAAAATACTGGGGGGGAATACTGGCAAAAAGTGTGGATTATGGCATATTCGAGATGATAAAGAAGTAGGTGCTGACAGTGCACGCAAAAGCGGGCAACCGTCCTATGGTCGCCAAACCTCTATCATCTCCGCGGAGTATGTACCAACAGGGATGAGCGGACGATTGCCCACTTCCATGTCGGTACGCAAGTTTTTTGTTCTTTGTGAGAATAAAAAAACCGCGTGATAGAGATTTGGCACGCCCAGTATACCCGGTTTTCCCCAGTGTCAAAATATGGGAGGAGATACTGGCGAAAAGTGCGGATTATGATGTATTCATGAGAGAATGATGAAGAGGCAGATGACCATGACAATGCACGCAAAGCGGACGACCGCCTTGGTCGCCAAACCACCTTCATCACGAGTCGCAAGCGCCTGAGAGAAAGTTGACGGTCGCCCGTCTCCGTTTCTCTCGCGACAAAAATCACGACTCTTTGTGTATGTGATTAGGGTGATTTGGCACACTCAGTATATTCGATTTTCCCCAGTGTCAAAATATGGGAGAGGAATACTGGCGGTGAATGTCAGAATTATGATGTATCCATGAGAGAATAGTGAAAAAGTAGGTGATGACGGCAATGCACATCAAAATGGGCAACCGTCCAAATGTCGCCAAACATTGTCCGTGTGCGCCAAAAT
>JANQGT010000026.1 GCA_028277205.1 Candidatus Altimarinota bacterium | reverse complement strand
GCGAGCGCGTTGAGCTCGCCGTCGATCGCGTGGCATAGTTCGTATAAATATCTTTTTATAAATATTTATACTTATTTTTCTATTTAAAAAATATTCTTTAAATATAGCGTCGCGTCCCACGTTCTATAAAGAATTCATTAGGAATTTCCAGAATTTTATCTTATCATTTCCATCATGAAAGAGATTGCCCGTCATACCGCAGGCCGGATTTATTTGGTGCTGCTCTTGCTGTCGGTCGTCGGGTTCATCGTCTTTTTGGCGATGGGCGGAACGGATGTCGCCGAGAACGGTGAGCCGATCGTGCTATTCGGTTGGATGACGATGCCGCTCGTCTCCGGAGTCACCTTCGTTGCATTCTGGCTTGTAACCTACGTCGTCTACTTTTTCTTCTTTTGGCCGTATCGATAGGAGGGGACATGGTATTTTCCATATCGGCATTGAGTCTGTTCGGCATCGTGATCGTTCTTATGGCCGCCTACGGCTATCGTATATCGGCCAAGACTGCGGAGGACTACATGCTCGGCGGGCGAACGATCGGCGTAGTGGTAATGTTTTTCTTCGTTCTCTTTGCGATTTCTTCCGCATGGACGTTTTACGGATTTCCCGGTCTCCTCTATACCCAAGGTCCCGGATACGTGATGTTTATCTGGGGCAGCGTCGCCGGCTTCGCGGGGCTTTACATGTTCTTGGGGCCTCGCCTGTGGGCTTTGGCAAAGATCAATCGATTTCTCAGCCCCGTTGAGGTACTCGCGGAACGGTATCGCTCGCCGATGCTCCGTCTCGTCTTGAGTCTGAGCATCCTCGCCTTCATCGTCCCCTACGTCGGTATCCAACCCTTGGGAGTCGGTGCCGGTTTTGAGGCGCTCACCGGACTGCCGGCTTTTTGGGGTGCTCTGTATACGACCGTCATTCTGGTCGTCCTGGTCCTGCTGGGCGGGATGCGGATCGTCGCGTGGGTGAACATCTTTCTCGGTGTCGTATATATGACCGCCCTGCTGGGAA
>JANQGT010000037.1 GCA_028277205.1 Candidatus Altimarinota bacterium | reverse complement strand
GGCGAGCTGATAAGAGACGACCGCCAAAGCAGCGGAGCCAACATCGAAAGCCGAGTCAGCCAGGATCGCGGCCGCGATTTTCGTCGCAGCTTGAGCGTCCGTTTCGCCAGTGACCAGAGTTGTGATCTCCACAGCTCGACCGCCAGCCGTCACGATCGCCTGAGCTCCGGCCGGGATGCCCGTCCCAGAGTTGTCAAGGTCGATCCAGAAAGCGACGCCGTTCGCATTGGCATCCGGCCCCTCTGGGATGTTGAAGAAGTCACCGTCGAGATCGTTCGCGACGATACCCGAGAAATCGATTGTTCCAGCCTCTTTTTCAGCTGTTGTCTCAACTCCTCGGCGGCCGATGAGAATAACCTCGTTATCAGGAGAAACCAGACCGAACGCCTCAATGTCGATCGAGATTTTTGTGCTCGGATTTCGCGAAAATGTGAAGTTAATCATGCTCTCCCTCCCTCAGCAGCTTGCTCGCTGGCCTTTTTCGCATCCTTTTTGGGAGCGACTTTCGGCATATTCTTTTTCTTTTCAGCGAGATATTTGTCCATGTCGACGAGCGCGATGTCCTTCGCTTTTAAGGCTCTCTCGAGCATGATGAGCGTCTCATAAGGCGCTCGATCAATAGCGATCTGCATGTGCTTGTCAGCGACGATCCTTTGAATCCGTCCATCATACTGAACAGGGAGGACCTTTCCCTCTTTTGCCTGGACGTGGACCGTCCCTTTCTTTGGCAAATGCCTTTTTGATTTTTCAACTCCTGGCTTTCCCATGAGCTCCTCCTAGATTTCAGATTCAGGGATGAGAATTTCCGTTTCTCCAGTCACCTCGTCATCGCCAGAAATCTCCAACATGTAAACCGCCTCCTCTATGAGCTCGGCATCCAGTCGATCATCCAGGTCGGTGCATGGGTTCTCAAGTCTGAATCTTCTGATGTCAAAAATGTAATCGATCCCGATCGTAATAACCGGGACCTGTTGTCCGCCGTGAACAAATAAAAGGTCATACTGAAATTCGAGATTCTCACCGAACTCTGTGAGTCCTGGGACCTTTTTGAGAAAATCGTCAATCCGGAGAGCTGAATTAAAATAGCGAGCGATCGCCATAGCGACCTTGCGATGAAAGTTGAGCTCCCCTTTCAAATTGTTAGGGAAAAGGACTCGAGACCTCACTCTCCCGGTCTGCCGCAGATCAGCTCCCTGAACCGTCTCCTGAGAAAATCGAAACTCCCAAGCCGGGAGGATCGTGTCGTTATACGACGGCATTGAATTGAGATAGATATTCGACTGCAGAGGGTCCGCTTTATCATTGCCCCCGCCGAAAATAGTCTGAAAGACTTTCTCGCCCATAATCGATTCGCGCAGGCGCTCGAACATGAACTCACCCATAAGGCGAGCTCCTCCGTCCGGAGATGCTCCATCAACTAGAGACGGAGTGACCTGATCAACGCCTGTGACGGCTTTTCTCTGCTGCTGTCCCATCTATTCAAACGCTCCCTTGGGCTCATTGAGATACGAGTTCGTGAGCTCCTCAATCTCCTGAATATCCTGAGCCGAAAAATGATCAAACTGTCGTCGAGGGATCGTGATGTTGTAGGGGTCAATAACGATGCCCTGGCCAAAACCGTTCTGAGTCCCCGGATGCTGAAAAGTGACTCCAAAATTGTGAGCCGCTGCATACTCAACATTAGTCCCCATCTGGACCTCATCTCCCCTGGTCGATGTCTCCTGTTGAGGAGCTCCCTCGATAGTAAACGACTGTAGGAGAACGCGATCGTCCTGCAAAATCTTGATGTCCCCGCTCGCGATCGCTTTTTTGCGGAGAGATTTGACAGCCTTTTTGCGGCCGTCTTTGAGCTTCCGGAAACGAACAATTTCTTGATTGTCTTTGAGAGGCTCCCAAGGACCGTCCGGACCCTCCTGCTTGTCAAATGTTCTCGCCCTTTGAGTGAACAGCAGAGCAAGCAGAGTCCGCTTAAACTCCTCATATTGAGGCCCCTGAACACGATTCACGATCGGGGGCAGTTCGAGCTCATCAAAGACAAGGCGAGCCATTAGAGAAACTCCTCCTCATCCGAAACAAAAGTCTGTCGCTTGTGATCGCCCCGAGCGACACCCACGACCTGAACAGGCTCCACAGAGTTGTCGCTGGCAAAATCCTGCAGCTTGAAACCGAACGTCCGCTTGTGATTCAGGAGATCTTTGATGTGGTTATTGTAGTCACGGAGCTTGAGATCGACAAATCTCTCAGTCGAATCGATGACGATGTTTTTCTGCTTGTCGGATCCAATGATCTGACGAATTTTCGCGACCATTGCGCTCTTGACCTTCTCTCGAGCATACTCCGGAGCGGCATCGTAACCCGATCCCTTATCAGCAACGAGAGGCACAACGAAACGCTCAACAAGGTCGGACTCCAGCTCGCCGTTTGCTCTATTCAAAAGAGACGTCTGGCGCTTTGACTGAAATCCTCCCGACTCAGTCGCGTCGATGTTCAGATCCTCCATAATTTCCCGGAACTCATTTTTTGAGATGTATCTGAACTCACTCACGACCTACTCCTATTTCGCCGACTCGAAAAATGGGCCTCGCTCATCTTTCTCGAGACGCTTGGCCTCAGCATCGGTAATCTCGCAAACCTTGCCGACAACAAGCTGACAACCGTCCAGACACTCCATATTGACCAGTGCCTTAACTTGGACCATTTTGGCGCCCTTTGGTTTTACTCGAGCATGAATGACATTGCTTTCCTTTGCGGCCTCCGCTTTTTTCGCGACTTTCTTTCTCGCGGCCTCATCTCGAGCAGCGGCTTGCTCTTTGGATGGCTGTGGCTTTTTCGATGGCGATTTTTTTGCGGTCTTTTTCCCTAACACTGAAAACTCCTATTCTGAAATAAAGTTGAAAGATCAAAAAAAAGCAGGGCCAGAATGCTGAGCCCTGCTTTGTCAGCTCAGATCAAATCACTATCCCGTCTTAGAAAGTGATGATGAGAACATCGTCTGGACGCATGAGGTTTGGACCTCCGTTGAATCCAGAAACGACGTCCACATGAGGAGACTTGCGGTTTTTCAACCCCTCCTCATCCAAGAACGTATACATCCCGACAGCAGGACTCTGAGGAGTCGCGCTCGGATCGTTCAGGTTCTCAGTGATCTGCATTTCGCCGTATTTGGGGAACATTTTCCCGGTTTTGTTGAAATCCAGCTTAACGAGAGCCTTGTCGTCCGGAACGAGATAGGTCGCATCCCCGAGAGAGATGGAGCCATCATCTCCAACCGTCTCCTCCTGAATCGCATCCTCAACGACCTCGAAAGGCGGTAGACCCGGCGCAGAGAACTGGCGGACCTCGTTGATGTCAGAGGATCGGATGTTCGCGTTCGTGATCTCACCGCTCTCGAGAGCTCGGTTGACGATGTCGCTCGCGCTCTTAGGGTTGATGACGAAAGACGAAATGAAAGGACGATACTTGCGGAGAACCGCGTTCGATCCGATCAGAGTGTTCAAGTCAGCGAACGGCTTTCCAGTGTTCGCGACCGACCAATCCGTCGCCGCTGCGATCGTGTTTCCAGCCGGACGGCCGAATGTCTTGGTCACTCCCTGATAGATGAACTGGTCAT
>JANQGT010000039.1 GCA_028277205.1 Candidatus Altimarinota bacterium | reverse complement strand
CCGAGGACGTGCGAGCCGCATATCACCCTCCGACCACCGGTCCACGGAGCACCTGATGACGAGCATATCACATGCCTGCGACAGATGCTCTCGGAGTTTAGAGGATTTTCCATCCAGCTCACGGAGGTCGGTACATTCGGCGGAGGCGTCATGTTTCTCTGTGTAGAGTCGGATCCCGCGGAGGCGATCTATGAGCTGCAGAGAGCCGTCATGCGGGTAGTGGATCCGCAGACCGGAGGGACGGGATACCACCGGGACGGCAAATACACTCCCCACGTCACTATCGGGACGAGCGCCATGCTGCCGGTAGAGGTACTGCCCCTACTGCGCGAGACAGCTCGGGAAATGCTTGATTTTCCGATCCGATTCCAGGTGGAGGCGGCATGCGTCTATATGAAAGAGCGCGCCCAGGACTTTTCATACGCGTGCATACGGCGCATGCCGATTTGATGATAGTGTCTTCTTTTTTGCATCCTAGCGCTCCTCTCCCATGCTCGAGATCATGAGCTCTAGAAATATGAGCGTGGAGGCGAGCAGTCCCACTGTCGACACCTGAAAAATATCCAGCGCGTAAAAGGCGACCGAGGCGATACAGAGGATAGCGAAAATCGCTCCCTGACGCACTGAGTCTACGAGTGTCGAAAAAAATACCTCTCCGCGATACCGGATTTTTTTGAAAAAAAAGAGTACGATCCCGATGCCTGATGAAATCGCAAGAAATATCGCAAGTCCCATCGATCCAAACGCGAGCATGAAATCCCGCTCCACATCCATATAGCGAAAGAGCAAATACGCCGACAGCGACGCCGAGAGAAGTATGAGCGAGAGGATAACGAGGGCGGAGGACAGGCGCATAGACTACGAGTCGGATACCGAAAGCTGCTGTACGAGAGACGGGAGGATCGAGAGATCGTCGGTGATGATGCCCCGTTTTTTCGGGTCGTAGAGGGCGACGGCTGGATGGTAGCAGGCGAGGACGACTGGAGCAAACGAGAGCGATCTGCCTGCGACGGCGTGGATACGAAAGCACCGTCCGCGACTCTCGGTCATCCCGCGTCCCGGCACGAGAAACTGAAAACTAAATCGCCCGAGCGTGACGATGACGGACGGACGCATCGTCTCGATCTGCTCTACCAGATACGCTGAGCAGATGGCGATCTCCTCGCCATTTGGATCGCGATTGTTTGGTGGGCGGCATTTGACGATATTGGTGATGTAGTAGTCGCGCTCGCGCAGGTATCCCAGCTCCTCCAGGATACTCGTCAAAAGCTGTCCCGAGCGCCCGACAAACGGCGCGTTTTGCTCGTCCTCCTGTTTTCCCGGTGCCTCCCCGACAAAGAGAATACTCGCCGAAAAATTTCCCTGTCCGGGCACGGGCATGCGACAGGTCTCGACGAGCGGACACTGCCGGCAGGTGCGAATGCGCGTTTCGAGGTCGGGCTGCGACATGATAAAATAGTGATTTGCATCCGAGTATATCCAAGTTTTCAAGAAGGGCAAAATACGGTTTGTTTGCGAATGCGGCGATTGTTTATATACTCTTGAGGCACTTTGCCCGGGTGGTGGAATTGGTAGACACGAGGGTCTCAAAAACCCTTGCCTTCAGCGTGCGGGTTCGAGTCCCGCCCCGGGCACCATGGATTTATAGCTAAATCTTTGCACTAAAAATCACTACGTGAAAAGATGTACTTTTCACGCTTTTTATACAGGCATGATGATCAGATGATGAGAATTTTTTTTGAGCAATAGTGAAAATAGCCAAATCCCAAACCATACTCTCTCATTATACGATGATGAGAATGATTCATGCTCTTTAGAGACAATGCATTTTTCCTCATCGGGAAAATCTGAAGTATCGCTGCGAGTATTGCAGAGACTCGACACATTTCACCGACAAAAAATCCCCCGACGGGGGATTTCTGAGGATGTCGGGATGACTATGCGCTCTCGCTGTCACGCCTCTCCTGCATGCGCTCCTCTCGCTCTATCATGCGCTCTGCACGCTCTACGAGACGTGATGCGGTCTCGGAGTCGTCGCTCGTGACCGTCATGCGGATACCATTTGATAGTACCTCGACGGTGCGCTCTACGTTTTCAGGCGCTTCGCGCTCGCTGGCATTTTCCTCTCGAGCGATGATGATATCGGCGATCTCCTCTACGTCGCTCGTGACCGTCACCGAAAATCCATTTTCGAGAACGCTCACCTCATGATCGACGAGGGTCTGCATGATCTCACGTTCGAGGTGTCCGCTCGGTCCATGCATGCCATGACCTCCCCTGGATCCGCGAGCCATATCGGCTCCTCTCCGGTTTTCCAGCTGGGAAAACTCCGAACGAGCTGCCTCACCGTTTTCACCGGAAAATCCGGGAAAGGCGTATACACTCGAAGCAAACAGTGTAGAGGCTCCGAGACCTCCGACGAGGAGGATTTTTGCTGTCGTATTCATAAAAAAAGAATGGTGAAAAAGAAAAGAAGAAAGGATATTATCGGGAGTGTGGGTGTTCCCGAGGATTGGCCATATCCACTCCTTCATACGCGGGGGGCATATGATTTCTTTCAAAAAAGTCCGGTTTTCGAAAAAATCCGCGCGGCAATGGTGGCTCGGGTAGGATCTCCGTCGCCTCGAAGATCTCATCCGAAAGCAAACCGACGACCCGTATCGTCATTCATTTTCAGAGCTTGAAAGTGCTCTCGACAGATCGTATATCCACGGTATGGATATCTCATTCTTTAGTGCGAAGCAGGAGTGTGCCCCCGTGGATCTCACGGATTTTACCGATGATGCGCCCCTCCTCCGGTGCCGACCAAAAATCAATGTAGCGCTCGTGCGCACCGCGAATACCCGGAGCGATATCTGCGAGCCGCTGCTCAAATCGCGGACGATCGCCGAGCGCGTAGAGCAGTCCGCCGAGCATGACGGTGATAGCGAGATTTATCCCCACCAGACGCCAGACGGGAAACCGGTATCCCCGCGGAGTATACCGGATAAAAACGACGGCGACGATGATAGTGAGCAGTACGACGATGATCCAGAGCAGTGGCAACGTCTCCAGAATACCACGGGCGGCAGCGCGAGGAGGCAGGTGCGCTGGCAGATCACCCCCGAGCTCAAATATGACCAAGAAAATGACGACCACCACCCGACTTCAGAGAAAGACGGCAAGTGCCGACAGTACCCAAAATGCAATCCGCGGCAGCAAAAAAGCAAGCCGAGATCGAGGACGTATGTCTTCGCTTTTGATGCGGTCGACGATCTCCTGTGAGAACACAGAATGTTTATCGGGTTTCGGATTCATGGGAAAATTCGCAAAGAGATACCTGAAGAAGTTTTTTCGCACGATGGATGTGCGTGGCGACAGTACCGGGCGGACACTGCATGATATCGGAGATCTCGTCGTAGCTGTATCCGTCCACGAGTGCGAGATAGACAGTCTCCCGCAGAGTATCCGGCAGCCCTGAAAACGCATGCTCTATGGACTCGGCAAGCTCGTTGTTTCGAGTCGTCGTATGGACATCCGTGGCATCGGCGATTCGCATGATTTCTCCGCCATCGAGCGCAGCGGACTCCGTATGCTTTCGATCACGTCGATATCGCGATATTGCCGTATTTCGTGCGATGCGGTATATCCACGCAGAGAATGGAAATGAACTGTCGAACGAGCGCAGATTTCGCCATGCGCGGATGAATGTCTCCTGAAGCACGTCCTCGATCTCCTCCGGATCCGAAAAGGCAATCCGCGAAAGAAATCGCCGCAGGCGCATCTCGTAACGCTCGACGATGTCGACATAGTGCTCGGCGTTTTCGAGTGCGCGTTTGACGAGATGTTCGTCCGACTGAGTATCGTCTTCTCTCATGAGCACCGTTTGAGGGTTTTTGCCACTCTATCCGTATACGCGAAAATCAGAAATTTTCTTTCAAAATTTTCATGCAGTTATCGTCTCAATACAGAGGCGAACGGTCTACTCGTTCGATTTTCTTTCCTTTTTAGCGTTTCACAGAAGCGACACGAGAAGTGCGATTACTTGCCAACAGTATGCCAATTCGGATCAGGTTTAGGATGAGTTGTCTAAAAAAATTTCTTTTGCGGTGATATCGCGAAACAATGTAAGCAGGCTGTATACAGAGAAATTTCTTTTCTCAAAGCGTACTAAGCGGAAAAAAGTGTCGCAATATCAAATAGTGAAAAAATAACAGAAATGCGTATACTTCCAAAAATGCTTATTTCTAAAGAGACATGGATACTCCAATCACTGATATTCTTTTAGCGATAATTGCGATAGCATTGTCAGTGTTGGCAGTGCGGGTCAATCTCTCTTTCAATCTCAACGAATATTTAGAAAAAAGAAATGAATATCTAAAAACGAAACATGAGAAGTTAGTACAAAGAGCACAAAATTACTGTCCTCACGCGATTATTTCTCAGAGGGATGGTCGCATAAAGATTGAAACGAGTTTTATAGCACCAATGGGAAATACATACGATATCTATTGCCAGCGCTGTGGCTCATGAGAATATCAAACACCTCACCACGAAGAAGAACGTATCGCAAGATTGAATGAAAATATTCATGCCTTCAAAAAACAAGAAAAACTCTTTCAAAAATACGCCAAGAAAGCCGGTATTCTCTAAATACCCCCATGCCCCTCTCCCTCTCCGACGCCGAAAAGCGCGACATCATCGCCTATATCGAGACAGGAAAGCCCCTGCCTGACAAGTATCGCTTTCTTCTCTTCGAGGAGGTGCGCGAGGTCGAGCTCGTGTGGAATGGCAAGACCGATGATATCTGCCGCCATATCCTCCCGTTTCAGGCGATCGAGGTCGTGGACGAGCCACGCGCCGAGGCGGGGGACGATACGCGCATCCAGTCCAGCCTCTTTGATATAGATGCGCGCGGTCGCCAGATCGCCGGATGGACAAACAAGCTCATCTGGGGCGACAACAAGCTCATCATGTCCAGTCTCCGCGACAGCGCGATGCGCGAGGAGATCGAGCGACAGGGCGGCATCAAACTCATCTGTATTGACCCGCCCTTCGATGTCGGTGCGGATTTCAGTATGCGGGTAGAGATCGGCGACGACGAGCTGGTCAAAAAGCCGAATGTCCTCGAGGAGCTTGCTTATCGCGATACCTGGGGACGCGGTGCGGATAGTTTTATCGCGATGATCTACGAGCGCCTGTCTCTGATGCGAGAATTATTGGCGGATGATGGGAGTATCTATGTGCACTGTGACTGGAGGGTGAATAGCTATATACGGTTGGTTTTGGATGAAATTTTTGGAAGAGATCATTTTAGAAATGAGATTATTTGGAAGAAGTATGCGGGCGTAAAGAATCAGGCAAGCCAGAGACTGACTACAGCAACCGATAGTGTTTTTTGGTTTTCAAAATCAAGTAACTGCATTATAAATCCACAATATCGCTGAATGTCGGAAGAGTATATCGCTCAAGAGTATAAATATACTGATGAGAATGGAAGAAGATATGCAAAATTACGAGGGAGAGGTTATCAAAATAACGATGGGGAGGCGAAGATAAAATACTTGGATGAAAATCCGTGAGCACCCATAACTACGCTCTGGGATGACGATAATCTACAATTAAATACATCTTCTGCTGAAAGATTAGGGTATCCTACCCAAAAACCCGAAAAACTCCTCGAACGTATTATCCGCGCATCCTCTCGCGAATGAGATCTCGTCGCCGACTTCTTCTGCGGATCGGGCACCACGCTCGCGGTCGCCGAAAAACTTGGTCGAAAATGGATCGGCTCCGATCTCGGGAAATTTGCCATACACACGACACGAAAGCGGATGATCGGTGTCCAGCGAGAGATGAAAAAGGCGGGGAAAGACTTTCGCGCATTTGAAATCCTGAATCTCGGCAAATACGAGCGTCAGCACTATATCGGTGTCAATGAGAGTCTGCGCGACGAGCAAAAACGCCAACAGCTCCAGAAGAAACAGGACGACTTCGTGGCACTGATCGCGCGGGCGTATCGAGCGGAGCGCGTGGAGCAGTTTCGTACCTTTCACGCGAAAAAGGCGGGGCGGATGGTGTCGGTGGGTCCGGTTGATCTGCCGGTGGGGCGACTCTTTGTCGAGGAGGTGATCCGCGAGTGCCTCGAAAATTTCATCACCAAGGTCGATATCCTCGCGTTTGAGTATGAGATGGGACTCTTTCCCGCGATCCAGGAGGAGGCGAAATCCCGCGGTATCGATATGGCGCTCAGGCATATTCCCCGTGAGGTGTTCGACAAACGCGCGATCGAAAAAAATCAGGTGCAGTTTCACGATGTGTCATATATCGACTTTGTCCCGCATGTCCAGGGACAGATGGTTTCGGTGGAGCTCACGGACTTTGCCGTGTACTACAATCAGGATATCGTAGACAATGTAATCGCAGCGATGAAGCCCGACGCGCAAAAAGCAAAGGCGCAAAAAGCAAAGGTGGTGGTGGAGGCGGGAAATATCGTGAAGGTGGCGAAAAATGCGGAGGGTATCGTATCGCGCGAGATCCTGACGAAAAAATGGACGGACTGGATCGACTACTGGGCGGTGGATTTTGATTTCGAGAATAAGCGGGAGATACGCCGAAAGCGCGACGAGGAGACGGGAGAAATAGTGGAAATTTGGACGGGAAACTATATATTTGAAAATGAGTGGCAGTCATTTCGCACCAAGAAAGATCGCACACTCGAGCTCGAAAGTATCGCGCACGAAGTCTCCCGCTGACGACACAAAATCGCCGTGAAGGTGGTGGATATATTCGGCAATGATACGATGCGGGTGGTGGAAATATCGGTATAATTCATTACAATGCTGTCATGGGTAATTTTATTAGGTCGAAACAACTCGTTTTCTGTAATAATAAGGGCGGTGTTGGCAAGACAACCCTTGCGTATAATTGTGCACATAAAATTGCGAATCGGTGATACAAAACGGTACTTGTAGATCTCGATCCACAGTGCAATCTCACTCTTTTAGCTCTTTGAGAAGAGCATTATGAGGATACTCTATTTTCAGGCACGAAAAAGGATATTTCCGATGTGCTTCGTGGCATCGTTCGAGGAGGGGCGGATATAGATATGGAGATTTGATTTATACAAATAGCCGACAATCTGAGTATTTTACCGGGCAATCTCGATCTCTCTCTTTTTGAAGAACTACTCGCGAATGCCTCTTTTAATCTTACAGCCTCATGACAAGAAAGAGGATTTGTCGATACGAGCGCAATAAATCGTTTTCTACGAGCAAAAGGAATGGAGGAAGATGTGGACATTTTTATTATCGACACCTCTCCAAATCTTGGCATCCTGAATCGGGCGATTCTCCTGTGAACAGACTATTTTATTGTTCCACTCATGCCCGATGCCTTTAGTCTCCAGGGAGTTGAAAATCTCGGCAATGTTTTTGAGCAATGGAAGAGAAACTGGAGAAATACCGCAAAAGCGCTTGCTGGCAATATACCAAAAAAGAATGTCCTGGATGGAGATGCGTTGTTTATCGGATATATTTTCAATTCTTTTCGTCCGTATAGAGGGAGAATGATGCGACGACATGAAGCATGGGCAGGTAAAATACCAGAAAAGATTCGTGAGCATCTTTCACTCAAGCACTGTCGAAATTGACTGGTGGAGCAAAGCTGGAAAACACCATTATGAACCATGCAAGAATATGGAACGATTGCTGCAGCGGCGCAAGAAAAACACAAACCTATTTACTGACTCACGTCTCGAGATGTTTCAGAGATCAATCTTCGTGGTGTGAAGGATGTATGGGAAAAATCGAACGAGGAATTTGATCGATTGAGTGAGAGCATCTTGGAAGTGTTAGGGCAATACTAAAATTGTAGCAGCACATTCTCCCTCACCTCCCATGTCCCTCCATCCAGACTTCCCCCAGTCTCCCCATACGATCCTCGATCCGTCCATCCGATGGTTTCCGGCGGATGAGGCACTTCGCGATCAGGGGTATGCGAAGCTCCTGCCGCCACTGGTCTATCGTCTGCGTATCGAGGTAAAAAAGTGGAGAGATGCGGGATATGCCGGTGCGAGCCAGACGAGTCGCGCACTTCTGCGCTGGTGGTTTCAGACCGAACACATCATGGAGGGAGCAGACGGAGCGATGTTTTCATTTGAGTACTACTTTGCCCAGCGAGAGGCACTGGAAACGGTGATCTGGCTCTATGAGGTGGCAGTCGCACGAGATAAGTACGATCTGCTGCGCTATGACAGCTCGGGGGCAATATCCGCCAACATGTTTGCCGAGGAATGGCTCCGACTGGTGATAAAAATGGCGACGGGAAGCGGGAAAACGAAAGTCATGAGCCTCCTCGTCGCCTGGAGTTATTTTCATAAGCTCTATGAGGATAGCTCTGATCTCTCGCGAAATTTTCTCCTGATCGCCCCGAATATCATCGTCCTCGACCGAATCAAGACCGACTTCGAAGGACTCAAAATTTTTCATGTCGATCCGGTGATTCCGGACAATGGATTTACATGACAAAACTGGAACGACGATTTTCAGATGCGAATCCACCTGCAGGATGAAGTCCATGCGACACGCAAAGTTGGCAATATCTTTCTCACGAATATTCATCGTGTCTATACCGGAAAGGATGTCATTGCAAGCTTTGAGGATGAAGACACGACGGCATATTTTCTCGGCGAGAAGCCAGTCGTAAAGACCGGTGATTCAAAGGTGGATCTCTGAGCAATCGTCCGAGAGCTCGACGAGCTCATGGTGATCAATGATGAAGCGCACCATATCCATGACGATCGTCTTGCGTGGTTTCAGTCTATCGAGGATATCGGCAATGTCATGAAGATGCGTGGACACAGGCTCTCGCTCCAGGTGGATGTGACCGCTACACCGAGACACAATAACGGATCAATCTTTGTACAGACGATCTCTGACTATCCTCTCGTCGAGGCGATATATCAAAATGTCACCAAGCATCCCGTACTTCCCGATGAGGTCAGTCGTGCCAAGCTGAAAGAATATCCGAGTTTGAAATTTACCGAGAAGTACAAAGACTATATCCACCTCGGATATCTGGAATGGAAAAAGGTCTACGACGAACACCTCAAAGTCGGGAAAAAGGCAGTGCTTTTCATCATGACCGACGATACGCGAAACTGTGATGATGTGGCAGAATACCTCCAGACAACCTATCCGGAATTTCAATGAAGCGTCCTGACAATCCACACGAATAGAAGTGGAGAGATTTCGGAGAGTACGGCTGGCAAAAAGGAAGAGGAGCTGAAAGAGCTCCGGAAGGCGGCAAACGAAATAGACAGTATGGAGAGTCCCCATAAGGCGATTATTTCCGTGATGATGCTCAAAGAAGGGTGGGATACCAGGAATGTGACGACGATCGTCGGACTGCGTGCGTACTCGGCAAAGAGCAATATCCTCCCAGAGCAAACGCTCGGGCGCGGTCTGAGGCGTATGTATCGCGGGTGCGATATCACCGAGTATGTCAGTGTCGTCGGTACGGAGGCGTTCATGGATTTCGTAGAGTCCATAAAGAGCGAGGGAGTCGAGCTCGAAAGACGCAAGATGGGAGAAGGGAGCGAACCGAAAGCCCCTCTCGTCATCGAGATAGATCGTGAAAATCCCCAGAAAGATATAGACACGCTCGATATCTGTATTCCCGTCCTGACACCGAGGATCTATCGAGAGTACAAAAATCTCTCTGATCTCGATGTTGCTGAGTTTGCACATAAAAAGATCGCACTCAAAGAATTTAGTGAAGAGGAAAAACGGTCTATCGTCTTTCATGATATTGCCTCGGGAGAAATCACTCATAGTACAGAATTTGACACTGGATTTATTCCAAGCTATCAGAGCGTGATAGGATATTTTGCGCAGACGATCATGCGGGATTTGCGTCTCGTGTCTGGATTTGACGTACTCTTTGGAAAAATAAAGGATTTCGTAAGTCATTTTCTTTTTGAAGTCTCTGTAGATTTGGATGATCTCAATGTCCTTCGAAACCTGTCAGAACTTGAAGCAAATAGAACGATTGTAGAAACCTTTCGAAAGCATATCAATGCCATGACCGTCGTCGATACATGAGAGGCGGAAATTCGTGATTTTATAAAAATCAGCAAATCTCGCCCGTTCGTAATAAAAGAGCAGCAGTATATCGTCCCAAAGAAAAGCGTTTTCAATAAGATTGTAGGAGATAGTCATTTCGAGCTCCAGTTCGCACATTTTCTCGAGAATTGCGATGATATTCTCTGCTATGCGAAAAACTATTTTTCTATCCATTTTCGCATCGACTATCAGGATGCCGATGGAGATATACGAAATTATTATCCGGACTTCTTTGTGAAAAGAAACGATCGTGAAATCTATATCGTCGAGACAAAAGGACGAGAAGATCTGGATGATGTCGAAAAGATCAAGCGACTCTCTCAGTGGTGCGAGGATGTGAATCGTGTACAGACGAATTCATGATTATTTCCGCTCTATATCCGACAGGAAGATTTCGAAAAGTATCGATATACAAACTTCTGAGAGCTCATAAAGGAGTCTCAATGATGCACTTTTGAGTGCCTTTAGGTATGTGACTATGGAAAAAGTAAAAAGCTCGTGGTTGCCCTCTTTCGTATCCATCACATCTTGCAAACTCTTGCTGCAAGTACTGCTCTTCGAACAACGAATTCGATCTTTTTCGAGCTTAGTTGTCACGATATTCACGCACACAAAGAGTTTTTTGAAATACTTCGCAGTCATGAAGATCAAGCAGACATTGCGAGAGTACATAATGCGGCTCTCAAACATGATTTTGATTAGCTTGAAACTTTCGAGTCATTCTCAAGAATTTCACGATCTCTGACTCTTTCAGGATCATCTGCAGAGATGCAGTCGACCTTATTGCAGCTAAAATTACAAAGCCTGCTATAGCACATGAAATCCGACGAAACTATCGGTATGCCGAGGAGATTGATTGAGTCATGGATCCGACAGTTATGAGCTCTAAGAGCTTCGTGCCAATCTGGAGAAAGAATTTTAGGAGTCCCGACAAATGCTCTATGCAATGTTTGAGACAAAGGCAATATTTCAGGATGTCGATGATTGAGACCTCGAACCAAAAGAAAACACCTGCTATCGATGATTTCAAACACAATTTTGCTCGAAAGAACAATCACAATGAATTGAAAAAGTCCCTTCGATAAATCTCGATATGCTGGACGGTGAATGACTGACAAAACAAAAACCCCGGAAGAAAACCGAAGTTTGAGATGAAAGTACAGTATGGCTCGGGATGAGGGATTCGAACCCCCGAATGACGGATTCAGAGTCCGTTGCCTTACCGCTTGGCGAATCCCGATCACTTCAGTGCGAGGATTGTATAAAAAATCTCCTGAAACGCAAATGTCGTCTTACGCGCTTTCCTCGTCCGGGAGTGCTCACGCCCCGAGCTCGAGTGCCGGTACTGTCGGCAGTCGATCGCCCATGATGCCCTGCATGTCTCCGTAAAACATCGAAGTATTGGCGATGACCCGCTCCAGCTCGCGTTCGCGTTTTGCCCAGATACGGGTCATGGAGCGCTTCTCGCTCTCTATATCTTCGCGCATCGTCCGAAATGCTTCGATGATATTTTCCACCTTTGATCGAAAATCCTGACTCGCGAGGTAGTCATAAAGTCGATGCATTTTTTCGTCGCGCCCCTCGGCGCTCGCGCGTTCGCGCTCGATGGCGAATATCTGATTTCGTAGGGCGTGTGCGAGCGGTATGGCGTACAGGAGATCCGATACCCAGACGTCGCGCACCTGTCAAAACTTTTCGATCCCGTCCGGGAGTACTGACGAGACGATGATGCAGATATCCGCCCGGACGATGACGCGATCGTCTCGGAGTTTGTCGATCCATTTTTGTGAAAATTGTTTTGTATTTTTCGACTCCCAAAGTATCACCCCGATCTTGCGACCCGCGGGATCGCAGACCGTCTGGACGAGATCCGCACCGCTGACGCCCTGCGGGACATCTTCGATCCGATCATGCGAAAATGCTTCGCGCAGTCGTCGGGCGAGCTCGTGCTCCAGTGTCTCGCCCTGGATCTGCTGAGACCCCTGATTTGCTTTTCGGTTGGCTTCATCGAGGGATTTTTGCAGGATGCGCATTTGCTCATCCTTTGTCTGGATTTCCCGGCGATACTGCTCGGCGATTTTTTCCGATTCGTTTTTGAGCTGCTCGGCACTGCGCTTTTCGTAGGTTTCGGTGAGCTTTTTGCGCTCCTCATCGAGCAGTCTGGCATTTTGAAGCTCCAGATTTTTTTGTTTTTCTTCCAGTTCGCGCGCCTGTTTTCGCAGCTCCAGCTCGTGTTTTCGCGCTTCTT
>JANQGT010000051.1 GCA_028277205.1 Candidatus Altimarinota bacterium | reverse complement strand
CTTCTCGACGGGATGGTCGCCCGGCGGCAGGGGATCGTATCGGATATCGGCAAGCTCCTCGATCCGTTTGCCGATGTGATCGGGCATCTTACGTTTTTTCTCGTCTTTGCCTCTTTCTCCATCATACCGATCTGGATGTTTCTCCTCCTGATGTATCGCGAGATCGGGATCATCTTTGTCCGGATCCTCCTGATACGGGAGAAGATCGCGCTCGCCGCACGTTGGGGAGGCAAGATCAAGACGACGTTGTACGCGTTCGGATCGGTGTTGGGGCTCCTGATGCTCGGACACATACGACTCGGCAATCTCCACCGGTTGATGCCGATGCTCCCGTGGGCGACGATGCTCGTCTTTCTGCTCGCGATCCTCATGTCATGGGGCAGTTTTTTTGACTATCTGGGCGTCCTGAAGCGCCACATGCGGAGCCGATCGGGCGAGTAACCCGCGTTTTTCTCATACACCGAAGAATTTTTCCCGAAAGCTATTTACACGCAGGGGGTTTTTCTATACATTAACCCACATAAATGTAGTAAAAAGCGAACAGACAAACAAAACGGATTTGTTTTTCTGCTACGCATCCGAAATGGTAATGGAGGAAGAGGTATGAGCAGTTCGATGACGCCGAAAGATGTTCTCGATGTGATCAGGAAAGAGGACGTCAAGATCGTTGATCTCCGGTTTATGGATTTTCCCGGAATGCAGCAGCACTTTTCGGTGCCTGCACACCAGATCGACGAGGACAGCTTTAGTGAGGGGCTCGGTTTTGACGGGTCGAGTATCCGAGGATGGCAGTCGATCAACGAGTCCGACATGATCGTGAAACCGCAGGCGCAGACTGCGTTTATCGATCCCTTCATGAACGTCAAAACACTCGTGATGACGTGTAACATCGGCGACCCGATCACGGGAGAGGATTACACACGCGATCCGCGCAACATCGCACGCAAGGCGGAGAACTATCTCAAGAGCTCCGGGATCGGCGACACCGCGTTTATCGGTCCCGAGGCGGAGTTCTTCGTGTTCGACGATGTGCGCTTCGACCAGAACGAGCACAGCGGGTTCTATTTCCTCGACTCGATCGAGGGACACTGGAACTCCGGAAAAGATGAAGGCCCCAACCTCGCGTACAAGCCGCGATACAAGGAGGGGTATTTCCCCGTACCGCCGAGCGACAGTCTCCAGGATCTGCGCTCGCAGAT
>JANQGT010000031.1 GCA_028277205.1 Candidatus Altimarinota bacterium | reverse complement strand
GTAAACCTGACAGGTCCTTCGCCCGAAAGCGTCATCTGGATCGGATCGACCGTGATATCATAGCGACCGTCCACGATGCGGACGTACACATCCTGAAATCCGATCTCCAGAAAGTCGCGGATATAGCGAAAGTCTTTTCGGATGAGCTCGCGCTCTATGAAAAGCTTTGTTTCATTATTCATCGCCGGACGTCCGTCCGCCCGCGAAGCTGCGTTTTCAGGAGCCGATCCGTACGCCGTCTCCTCCGCAGTATCCAGGATGCTGACGCCCTGGATGAGTGTGTCGCCCGGTTTTTGCGAGTAGAAAAACAGGTTTTCAAAAATATTTTCAAAATCAAAAAGAAATTTTTGGCGCTCTGTATTGGCACTGGCATAGCGATCGCGAAATTTCTCTTCTTTTGCATCGAGCGAGACCGAAAAATTTGCATAGGTGTCCACCTCCTGTCCTATCGGCGTCGTGTAGTGCACATCGTAGATGACGGTGCCTTCCGGCTTGAGCTTGAAATCAAAGGCATTGCCGCGAACGGGTACCCGGATATGAAAGTAGCCGTCTTCTTTGGGATCGTTTGCGATCTCGAGGCGCGAGACATCCAGCCCGCGAAACTGCGCGAGATACGTACGAATCTCCTCGACGTCCGGTATATCGGTCTGGCTGATCTCCAGACCGGTACGACCGCGGTCTTCGGTGAGCTCGAGATTTTGCAGGTACTCGGGATAGTTTTCGATGATGGCGAGCAGGCGGTCTATCTCGGTCGCACTGCGAAAAACATTATCCCGATTTGTCCTCAGATTTGCCGAGCGAAATGCGAGCAGATTTTGCATCGACGGCTCCCGATCTTCGAGTGCGAGCATATTTCCCGCATCGGAGAGGACGAGATCGGTGAGGGTCGAGAGCGATCTTTGCACATCCTCCGGAATATTCGCATCTCCCTGATTGGTATACGCTTCGCGGAGATAGGTATTTCCCTCGCGCTCCTCAAACACGTCTTCGCGAAGCGACTCGAGCAGAAAAGAAAGTACCTGATTGTAATTGTAAAATACGGTCGAAAGCATGGAAGCGCGCGCCGCAAGGTGAATATCTTCACGATTGGTCAAATAGTATTCGTCGATGATGCGGATGAGGTAGTAGGCGATTTGAAAGATATCTTTTGAAAATGCGTCCTCCGAACTCTGAATGACCCGCACGAGAAAGAATCCGAAGTACAGGAAATCCGAGTCTTGAATTCTTGCGTTTTCCAGGATATCGCCCAGATAGACGCGCAGGAGTTTGTGGACGTTTTTTTCTATGAGCGGTCAAAAAAAGTAGGATGTATACACGTCCGTGATCGTCGAGTGATACTCATCGGGTACCCGCTCATCCGGAAACACGCGCGCGAGAAAGCTCGCAAATCGACGTTTTTGCTCGGCGTGGGCGATGAGATCGGACTCCCGATGCAGCATCTGCGTAGCGCTGCGCAGATAGGCGGCGGATCGTACCATTCGCAGTCCCGCGGCGTACGTCTCGGGGCTCTCGTACGACAGGCGATCCAGCAGGTGGAGGATAGTGTTTTCGGCGCTCGTGATGCCAGCGAGATCGTTTCGATAGTCCTTTGAAAAAAAGTCCTGCAGATTTCGCAACAGTAGCAGACGATCGTGAATGTCACGCTTTGAGGCATTGATAAAGAGCTCGGGATATTCGTCGATAAACGACGTCCCCGGGAGTGCGTCCGGCTGTATATCGATAAACGCCTCGAACGCGCGAACATACGCCCGAAATCGCTCCGAAAGATCATCGAGCGCGAGCAGGATCAGATCGGCGGCACGACGAGACGTCTCGCTGGTCTCTCATGCCGTCGCGCCGGTGATCCTATCGAGGTGGCTTTCGCGTTTGGCATCGAGTGATGCGATGGGCAAAATCGTGGAAATACGCAGCAGGTCGGCATCCCGCAGCGATCGGGCGTAGCGCGGCTCGTAGCTAAACAGCAGTGTCGGAAATAGCGTGAAACGCGTAACCGCCTCTCCGGCATCGGAGAGAAGCCCTATATCAAGCAAAGCACTCATAGAGTAGACAGCATGCCGATCCTGACGCTCATCCAGAAAGAAAGCCCCGGTCCCGAGCTGACGAATGACGAGGTGATCCGTCACGATCTCGTAGGAGCGGTACGGATCGGTAAATGCAAAGACATACTGTCCCTCTCCGACGCGGATGCGCGTCCCTCCGGACGTCGCCTCGACCGAGAGCGACTCCTGTCCGATCGTGTAGACACCGTCGACCGGCGAGAGCTTTCGGTAGAGAAATCGGGACTCGTACTCACCCGAAAGCAGCGAACGGGCGTCTCCCACGCGATCCCAGACAAATCGATTTTGATCCTCGTCGAGTGCTCCGACGAAGACGGCACGCTCATCGGAAAGATCAATATCGGTACCGGAAATTGCGATTTTGGAGCGCTCGTTTTCGGCGCCGTCTACCAGACTGTAAAACACGAAAAATCCCGCAAGAAGCGCAGTGGCAGCAATGGAAACGATACTTTTCATATGGGTATGATGTGATGGAGAATGCCTCGTATCTAAAATTTACTACATAAATTTATAAGAGTCAAATACTGCGTAAAATAAAAATATGTTCCCCGGCATGCTTTTGAAATGCCGGTTTTCGCTCTTTGTCGACCGGCATTGTTTTCAAAAAAAAGCCCCGACGCTACTCTCGGGACAGCTCATCGTCGACGATTTTCTGGATCCTCCGGGCGATCTGCGAATTTTCAAAGAGCATGCCCGCCTCGCGATTGCGATCAAATCCGCTCTCGGAAAAATTGACACTGCCGATGAAGACATACTGTGCATCGATGGCAAATGCTTTCGCGTGGACGTACGGACGATCGACGCCGACCGCCTGGATCCCGAGTGATTGCAGGCGCTCGATTGTCTCGGCATTTTCCTCTACGCGACTCGTACCGCCGAGGATCACGCGCACCCGTTTTCCCTCGCCAGCGAGCCGCAGGAGTACGCGCACTGCCTCCTCGTCCGACAGCGACTGCATCGCCATATCCACCGAGTGTTCGGTATTTTGCAGTGCACGCAGGAGCGACAGGCGTGCATCGGCGGGTGAAAAGAGCAGTGCGGGATTGTCTTCCGTCAGTGGGATCTCGGACTCATCCGAGAGAAACGCGGACGCAAGCGTGGCAAGATCATGGGGATCGTCTCCCATGAATATCGTCTCGCGATTGCGCGTGAAAGTGGAGTGGCTCATGTTTCCGCTCGAGACGAGGTAGCGATCGTCTGCGATCAAAAATTTCGCATGCATGAGGGTGTAGGTGTTTCCGTCTATCCAGCGGACGGCGATGCCGGCATCCGCGAGCATCTCGTGTGCATCGTCATTTATCCCGGCGATGCCGTAGACATGCGGCTCCAGCGACACCCGCACGTCCACGCTCCGCGATTTCGCGCGCACGAGTGCGTCGATGATATCGCGATGCGTGAGGATATAGGTCTGCAGCCACACACGTTCTTTGCTCTCATCGATAGCCTCCAGTACCCTGACGATCGCCTCCGGATCAGGCGGTATGAGGAGCGTGCCTGCACGACTCGGGATATCGTCGAGCGAGTCGGGTACGCTCGGATTTTCGGCGATGGCAGAGAGAAATGCCTCATATTCGGCATTTCGGACATGAGTATCGATATACGCCGTACACCCCGACAGCAGAGCAATGAGTATGAAAATAATGCAATATCTCATGCGCTACCGATAGCGGATGCGGACGGTCTTGCCCTTTGCGAGGCGTCAGGATGCGACGAGCGTATCAAACAACACGCTGCGAAATCCGGGTGCGAGCAGTGTCAGCTCATGATTTGCCACGGAGCTCTCCGTCGTGATGATGAGATTTGTCCCCGTGAATCGGACGCTCTTGATATATTTCGAGAGCTCGGCGTGCCCGCTCTCATGGAGCGTGCGCACGAGGCGCGCACGCAAAAGCGCCGAGAGCGCCATCGGCGCACGCAGACGAGACAGGGGATTGATCTTATCCAGACTCATACCGCCACGCAAGAAAACGAACATCGCCCGCATAGTCGGCGAATGTCTCGATAGTACCCGATTCGTTACAGTTTTCAATGATGCGCGATCGCGCTCGCGAAATCTGCGACGGATCCATCTCGGCGACGAGGGCGAGACGGTGCGGTTTGTGAATGCGGATTTTCCGGTGCAGCTCTGTGAAAAACCGGTCATAGCATGCAAATCCCCGGTCCTCCGAAAAGAGCGCGAGTGCTGGCTCCGCATGGATATCCGAATCATCGGCGATCTGCGCGCGATCCACGTACGGCAGATTTGCGAGCAGGAGGATGCGCGGACACTCTGCAAAAACCCGGTCTATCTCCGGATGATCCAGGAGATCGGCACGGACAGTACGAATCTGCAGGTCGTGACGGCGGATATTGTCCCGGGCGGTGGCGAGTGCGGACGACGAGATGTCCGTGGCAACTGTCGTGATACCGGTCTCGGCAGCGACGGACACGGCGATGATACCGCTACCGGTGCCGATATCCATGGCGATGTCAAAATGGTACTCTCGCGAGAGCCGAAGCGCACGACGCACCAGACACTCCGTCTCGAGCCGGGGCACCAGCACGCTCTGGGAAATCAGAAACTCTCGTCCGAAGAAGTGGAGAGAATGTACAGAATTCACAGAGGATGGAAATACTCTACCGTTCGGAAAAGCGAGTGTTTTTATGACGCTACTCTCATTCATGTCTATGAAATCATGCAGTTTCTATTTGACGCGCTCGGCGATGGTAGGAAATTGGAATAGTTTGGGAAAGCATGATCGAGATCACTGCAGCTGTACAAAGCAGGGATGCTAATTCTCAAACGTCTTTCGCTCAAACAAAAACACGGTCGCCACGAGCACGAGCGCCAGATACAGCGCCGACGTGGAGAGCGTGACTAGTAAAAAATCCTCCGGGAGAATACCGGGAAACTGGATGGCGTTTTTGATATTCAGTCCCTCAAAATTCGGAAAGATGACGGCGAGCGTCCTACTCGCCACCTGAAACTCGACATCGCCCGAAAGCTTCGCAAGATCATGAATATCGTAGGTCGCATGCGCGATGAAATAGACGCCGAGCGTCGCCAGGATCGTCACCATCGGCGAGAGAAAGACGGAGAAAAACAGTACGATCGCAAAGAGCATCACGAGCTTTATGTACATAAAGACGACGGCAAGCACGAAAAAACCGGTCAAAAATTCCGGTGCGCGAAATGCCAGAATGAGCCCGAGCATCCCCGCCTGAAAGGCGATGATGGCGGCGAGTACGATCGCAAACCCGAGCACCTTTCCGAGGATGAATGCACTGCGGGACAGCGGCTTTGAAAACAGGAGGTACACGGTGCGCCCCGATATCTCCTGAAAGAGTATCTGGCTGCCGATATACAGCGTCGCGAGCACTCCGATGATCTCCATCATCGACAGCCCGAAATCCAGGATGAGCTTTGCGCCATCGCCCAGCGTCAGGCGCGAGAGCGCGATGGAGAGCAGGATGAGCCCCACGCCGAATACGACGATGAGCGAAAAGATCTTATTTCGGGTGAGCTCGCGACAGAGGCTCCAGGCGATATTTCCCATCGATATGAAATGCTGATCCGACAAAATCCCGGTATCCGCATAGAAAATCCCGGGCGGACACGCTGCGGCGTCATTCTATTCTCATGCGCTCTAAAATCAAATTTCCCTCGCCGCACGCGATGCGGATGATACCGGTATCATCCATGATCGTACCGGGCGGACATACCAGTGTCTCCGGCGAATACGAAAGCGTCTCAAATCGCAGCTGTTTTCCCTGCCAGATCCCCCACGCTCCGGGGGACGGCGAGACGGCTCTATACCGGTCGTAGAGCCGACGGGCATCCTCACGAAAATCCAGAAACCCGTCGTGTTTCCCCACTTTTCGGGTGTAGGTCGCGAGTGCGTGATTTTGCGGGATGGGAGCGATCAGCCCGCGTGAGTAGTCGCGAAGCGTCGCAAGTAGCGTCGGTCCTGCGAGCTCTCCCATTTTTTCAAAAAGCGTACCGGCTGTTTCGTCTCGCACGATCGGTATTTTTTTCACGCAGAGCATATCGCCCTCGTCCATTCCTTCGCTCATCGCCATGATGGTGATGCCGGTCTCGATTTCGCCGTCGTCCAGCGCGGACTGTATCGGCGATGCGCCGCGATATGCGGGCAGGACGGAGCCGTGGATGTTTATCGGGAGGAGCCGAGGAATGTCCAAAATGGCGCGCGGCAGGATGGCGCCGTAGGCGATGACCACCAGAAAATCCGGTTCGTATGACCGGAGCGCCTCCACAAACCCGGTGTCTTTCCCGGGTTTTTCGGGAGTGAATACCGGTATATTTCGACTTGCGGCGAGCTGTTTGACGGGACTTTCCATGAGTCGATTTCCCCGACCGGCGATGCGATCCGGCTGTGTGACGCTGCAGACGACATCGAAATCAGCTGCCTCGAGACAGTCGGCGAGCACGCGCGCGGCGATGGCGGGAGTACCGAAAAAAGCAAGGCGCATACACTATAGAGAAATAGAGCATACTCTACGCGAAATCCCGCAAAAGCAAACCTATTTTTCCTCGTCGGAGACTCAGGAGTCCCACGGATCTCGTGTGCGCTCGTGCGGCTTTTTTTGTGTGCGGATGCCCTCCTGCGGCTGCGTGATGGATGCGATCAGGCTTCACATGTAGGCTATCTCGGCTCGGACAAACGTCCGAATGAGCAAGTACCATCAGGTCGCAAGCACGATAAAGATGGCAAGCACAATGCTAAGCGTCCAATGAAGCGGGATAAAAATGTAGCAAAGATTTTCCATAAGAAAGAGAAATAAGAATTGAAAGTAAGAATTGAGAACGAGAAACAAAACACCCACCGTTTCACTTATTTACTGGACTGAGCAAGACATTTGAGATAGTCATCGATGCGATCCTTCATTGCTTGTTTGAGGTGGATGTATTCGTGCAGTAGTTTGAGATACTCTCTGCAGTAGTCTATGTCCAGCTCTTCATCAGGCTTTATCACTCCCCTCTTTCGAGATCTCCTCCAGAGTATCCTCATCCGACTGATATCCCGGAGAAAACTCCAATCCCCGTTCCAGCATAAATTTACAGCTCAGCCCGGACTCCTCCTGATCAAACTCATCATCACGATCGCGATCGTACTCTGACTCAGCTCATGCATGTGGCATAGGAAAAGAAGTGAAAAAGTAGGTACTGACAGCACACAAAAGTGGGCAACCGTTCCGGTCGCCAAACCAACTTTCGGGGTACGACATCGCCGTACACAACGTAAGCGAACGATTGCCCGCGTTTTTTACGTTGTGTATACGACAAAAAAAGATGTCGCGTAAATTAGAAAGCTGATTTGGCAGCGCCAGTATATCCGGTTTTTCCCAGTGTCAAAATGTGGGAGGAGGTG
Organism: Candidatus Altimarinota bacterium; assembly: GCA_028277205.1. Lineage (GTDB taxonomy): Bacteria > Patescibacteriota > Gracilibacteria > BD1-5 > UBA2023 > JANQGT01. The sequence goes on along the minus strand of JANQGT010000031.1, from coordinate 14,792 downwards.
CTGGCGGGGATGGTGAATTTAGGATGTGTCCATAAAAAGCGAAAGTCAAAGAGCAAGACGATGACAGTACACGCAAAAGCGGGCAACCGTCCCAGGTCGCCAGACTTATACATCTCAACGGAAAGTGCGGTTGTGCATTCTCCAAGAAACGCGGACGGTTACCCGTCTTTTGGTTTCTTAGAGATTGCGATACATCGAATTTGGGATGCGAAAAATCCGCTCCTGTCTTTTCGTTGATCTATATAAGCTGGCACCGCCAGTATATCCGGTTTTCCCCAGTGTCAAAACATAGGAAAGGAATACGGCGGAGATGTGTAAATATTACGGCATACTGGAGATGGTAAGGAAGTACGCGAGACAGCCTGGCACGCAAAAGCGGGCAACCGTCCCAGGTCGCCAAACCGTAATCTCAATGAAGCGCTTGAGAAACGCAACAAAAGGATGTTCAGACGGTTACCCGTCATATCCCTCTTGTCGAATTTCCACGATAAAAATACGCTTTTTGGTAAGAGATTACGATTTGGCAGTGTTTAGTATACTCCGGTTTTCATTTTTTCAAATCTCTCGCTCTCGTAAACCGTAAAAAGTCGACTCTCATCGACTGTCGATCGGGATCATTTTGGTGCCAATGGGTGGAATTGAACCACCGACCGCAGGGGTATGAATCCTGTGCTCTACCACTGAGCTACATTGGCAAAAGTGTGCGAACATTATAGGAAAAGCCCTGCCGAGTCAAATTTATTTGACTCCCCGGAGCTTTCTCCTACAATGCTCGCTGACCCTCCGGGATTTTATTTTTTCTCACACTCCCATCCCACTATGGCGCACGTCAACAAAGACATGCGGTACATCCGCAATATCGGCATCATCGCCCACATCGACGCCGGAAAGACGACCACCACCGAACGCATTTTGTTTTACACCGGACGCTCGCACAAGATCGGCGAGGTCCACGAGGGTGAGGCGACCATGGACTGGATGGCGCAGGAGCAGGAGCGCGGGATCACCATCACCGCCGCCGCGACGACGTGTTTTTGGCATGACAGTCAGATAAACATCATCGACACTCCGGGACACGTGGATTTCACCATCGAGGTCGAGCGCTCCATGCGCGTGCTCGACGGGGGAGTCGCGGTATTTGACGGATCGCAGGGCGTGGAGCCGCAGTCCGAGACCGTGTGGAAACAGGCGGACAAATACCATGTGCCCCGCATCGCCTTTGCCAATAAAATGGATAAAACCGGTGCGAGTTTTCAGATGACGTACGACTCTATCAAAAGCCGGCTCGCCGGAAACAAAGTCATCGCGATCCAGCTGCCCATCGGCGAGGAGAGCGAATTTCAGGGAGTGATCGATCTGGTAGAGAAAAAAGCCTACGGATTCGAGGGAAAAATGGGAGAGCAGGTCATAGACATGGAGATCCCCGCGAGCATGATGGATCAGGTCGAGGCGGCGCGTGTCGAGCTCGTGGAAAAAGCTGCCGAGCAGGACGAAGAGCTCATGAATATCTACCTCGAGACCGGAGAGCTCTCCATAGAGCAGATAAAAAAAGGACTGCGAATCGGCACGGTCAACAACGACATTTACCCGCTGCTGTGCGGATCCGCCCTCATGAATAAATGAGTGCAGCTCGTCCTGAATGCCGTCGTCGACTATCTGCCGTCGCCACTGGATATCAATGCCGGGACGATCACCGGTTCGCATCCGGATAATCCCGAGGAGACTATCACCCTCAAACAGGATCGCGGCGAGTCATTTTCGGGTCTCGCGTTCAAGATCGCGACGGATCCGTTTGTCGGGCGTATCACATTTGTCCGGGTGTACTCCGGCGCGCTAAAGTCCGGAAGCTACGTCATGAACTCCGTATCCGGAGAAAAGGAGCGAATCGGACGACTGCTGCAGATGCATGCAAACAGCCGCGAAGAAGTGGATGAGATCCCCGCCGGAAACATCGGTGCCGTCATCGGACTCAAGAGTACCAAGACCGGGGACACGCTCTGCGAGGTCGATCGTCCTGTCATGCTGGAGCGTATGGAGTTTCCGGAGCCGGTCATCTCTATCTCTGTGGAGCCAAAGACAAAAGCCGACCAGGAAAAAATGGGGATCGCGCTCTCAAAGCTCGCTGAAGAAGACCCGTCATTCCGGGTTTCATCAAACAGTGAAACCGGGCAAACCATCATCTCCGGGATGGGAGAGCTGCATCTGGAGATCATCGTCGATCGGATGCTTCGAGAGTTCAAGGTCGAGTCAAACGTCGGAGAGCCGCAGGTCGCGTACCGCGAGACTATCACCCAGCCGGTCGTGGATCAGGATTACAAACATGCCAAGCAAACGGGAGGTCGCGGACAGTACGGACACGTCGTCATCACTTTTGATCCGATCACGCCGGACATGCGCCGCGAGGATGAGACTCTCACGAGCGATACTGTTTTCCTCAATAAAATCGTGGGAGGAGTGATCCCGAAAGAATTCATTCCCGGTGTGGAAAAGGGGCTAAGGGATGCCTACTCTCGCGGGATGATCGCGGGATACCCGGTCGTCGATGTCCGGGCGACGCTGACATTTGGATCGTATCACGACGTCGACTCAAACGAGCTGTCATTCAAACTCGCGGCGTCAAAGTGTTTCCGAGCAGCGGCGAAAAAAGCCAAGCCGGTGCTCCTGGAGCCGGTCATGATGGTCGAGGTCAATACGCCGGAGGAATACATGGGAGACGTCCTCGGAAATCTGAACTCCCGTCGCGGACAGATCCAGGAGATGGGCGAGCGCGGTATGGCAAAGATCCTGCGCGCTCACGTCCCACTCTCAGAGATGTTTGGATACTCGACGGATCTGCGATCGCTCACCCAGGGGCGCGCCACCTACACCATGGAGTTTTCTCACTATGCGCAGGTGCCGAGCAATATCACGGAAAAAATCCGCGAGGAACGCGGCGTACGATTTGAGGAGGATGACGAGTAATAGGGATATCCACCAGAAAACCGGTTCCGACCGGTTTTTTTGTTTTTTCTTTGATTTCTTAATATTAAAAGGATATACTTATTCGTCACGTCAACATGATGTGATAAGTGCGAATGAGGCGTCCCGTCTCGCTCTTCGCATTTTTCAAAATCCCTATACCCATATACATATGCGGACACACTGCAATCATCCGTCGGCACATCCGGCGAAAAGCGGGGGGACTGACCCCGATGATCCTGTAGAACAACTGCGCCGAGAAATCGGAGATGATCGCTTACAGGCGGTTCTCGCAGAATTTGGAGAGACTGCCGTGTTTATAGTGGCGCATTTACGATATGCGTGAATTCCAGAGGCGAATTGACCTCTTGTGGAGATCGCGATGGAGCTACAAAGACAACATCAAGCGCGCCGGGAAGAAAAATAATTCTCCTTGAGGCGAGAAGCAAATAGCCGCCGTACTCTCCTCGCGTCCGATCGCATACTCGATATCGGCGTGATGAGTACATTGCCACCGTGCTGGATAACCACATTGAATACTCTTCGGGATTATTGGTGCAGGTGTAAAAATTTGCATTCCAGAAATTTTCAGTATAGTCGAAAATCGTATTTACTATCGTCACGATCATGAGTACGACCCAAGTGGAGCGACTCTCCGAAGCCGTCGAGCCTGATGCGGCGACGATAAAGATATGGACAAAACATCTCGTGCGTGGTACGATGGATAAGATTCGAGATCGGGTTTGAGAGCATTTAGGATACGATAAGGGCGAACAAACAACGACAGCGCTTGCATCCCTGACGGATGAGCAGATGCGGGCGTTCGCACTCATGATAGAGCTGCAACATATCGTAAATACGATTTCAGATCTCCCGGAGTGACTTGAAATGTGGTATCAAAGCATGATTGATGTCATACGACAACGACTACCGTCCAGACACGCGTAGTCTCACGTTCTCAATATCCTGTTTCATCATAAAACCGACCCATCAATCGCCGAAACCCGGCGATTTTTTGTAGCTGTGAATGTTCCATCCCCTCGATTTTCATAGCACGCGGGGGACTATTTTTTCACACCTCCCGCCATGAATGTCCAATCCATCGCCGATCTCGCCCGATCGCTCACGGGCAGTGACAGCGCTCAGGTACCCGACGCGACGTTTTTGTCGTATGCCAATATCGTCTACGACGACCTCTGGACCACTATCGCAAAAGAAGTCGACGAAGACTATTTTTTCCATACATGGTATGTCAATACTCTCGCCGGAGTCAATACCTACTCGCTCCCGTCGGAGACTGGCGTCAATATCGGCATGATCGCGAGTCTCGGTGCCAGCATCCGCCATACGAATACGAGCGACTATGTCCGTCTGCGGCAGTCGCGAGTCTCGGCACTCGATCATGATCTTGCCATATATCGGTACGCACAGAGTCAGCTCGATCCGTTTTTCGTGCTCGGAGATACGCATATTCTCGTCTTTCCGGAGCCGTCGGAGTCCGTCATACAGGGACTGAAACTCTATGGCGTACGCGCCAATTCGACGCTCGCGATGGATACGCCCGAGACTGCCATCGGCATTCCGAGACCGTTTCATCATCTGCTCGCGCTCGGAGTGCGCGCCTATATCCAGGAGGCGCGGGGAAATCTGGAGGAGGCGACCGTAGCACGCGCCCACTACCATGAGGAAAAATCCCGCATGATCCGCCATCTCTCAGAGCGACAGCTCGGCAGTGATGAGACGCGCATGCCCGATCTCTTTGTACTGTCGTAGTTTTTTTCTTTGCATTTCTCAATACTGCATCCCATGATTTCAAATCCCATAGATCAGACCGCCGTATTTTCCCTCACGGATTTTCGTGCCGGTATCGCGACCAATCCCGCCTCCGCCGAGGATGGTCCGCTCTCGGTCGCACGAGGCGTCGATATCAGGCACGCTGCGGGCGTCACACTCGCCCGCAGACTGGAGACGCTCGCCGATACCCTCATCGACACCGAGATCGTGCGGATCCTGGCACTCGCCGATACTCCGGATACCATCGCGCCGTATCTGCTTGTCTTTACGAGAGGAGGAAAAATTTTTCGTCTCAAAACAAACGGTACCGGACTCGCAGAGGTGTACGCCGATACCGACGGACTCATCGTCAATGCCGTTCGGTACAACGACCGGATTTTCTGGGCGACGGGTGTGCATCTGTCAAATATCGCGATCTCGGATGTCGGTGCTGCGACATGGACTGCAAACGAGGTCAACACGCTTGGACACGAGCAGCGCACCTTCGCAAACGGGTCATCGCGCCACACCATGGTCGTGACGGGCGGACGCCTTTTTGTCGGAGATGGCGATCGCATCGCGATGGTCGATGATATTTTCGATGTATTCGACTCGGGCATGATACGCCTCGAGAGCGACGAAACGGTCGTGGGCATGACGTTCGGTGGATCATTTCTATCCGTGTACACGCGTAATGCGGGAGTCGCCGAATCCTCGCGAAAATACCTGTGGGATACGGTAGGCGAGACGCTGATCGGGCGGGTCAATCTGGATCGTCTACCGGTACGCCAGGTCGCAAACCGGCTCGGGACGGACTATCTGCTTGCCGGAAAGGACGACTCGCTCGGACTGTATGCGAGCGAGGGATACACCGTCCGGCAGGTGCGCCCGTTTGATTCGACGCTGCATGCCGGGGATTTCGCGCGAGAGGCGAGTATGGCGGACAGTCGGGACGGTATCCTCTTTTCGGGAGGGCAGGACGGATCCATACACTCCTACGGTCGTCGTGCCGAGAGCGATCCCGACGGATACGCCGAAAGCTATCGCACTGCGACCGACTCGGATCTCGCCAGCGTCTCGGCGCTCGCGACGCTCGGGGATGAGCTGTATGCAGGTGTCAAATATTCGGACGCATCCACGACCTACGCGATCGAGGTACGCGATGATGGAAAATACCATTCGAGCGGCGTGATCGAGACAGCGGATATTTCTGTCGGCAGTTTGCTGGATATGAAAATTTTCGAGAGTCTGCGCGTGGTCACCGATATTCCCGCCGGGACGAGCATCGCCGTGGCAGCATCCATGGACGGCGGAGAGTTTACGGATATCCGCACCCTCGCATCCACCGGATCGGGCGTCACGGACATCACCGTAAACGAGTGGACTGCTGATCGCGAATTTCGTCTCGTACGTCTGCGATTTACCCTCGCGACGACGGATGCGAATGTGACACCCACACTCATAGGATTTCGGCTTTCTACCAGTATTTCCGCACGATAATTTTTCACCGATTTTTTCTCATGAATCTCTCTGCCTCCATGTCCGGACCCGGATTTTCCTCGCCGCCTCTGGATGCCCGTGTCGCTCTCTACGGACTCTCCAGCTTGCTTGCCACTTTGCAGTCCGATATATTTTTACGCACAAAGGTCGTCAGCATCTCCCGCTCCGCATCCGCGGGCGACGAGATCGTGACGGGTGTTGGATTTCGTCCTCGTGCCGTCATCGCCCTTGCGCGATTTGCATCGACATCGCAGCATGCGTGGAGTGCCGGATTTTCCGACGGATCCTCGGGAGTATGTCTGTATCAGACCGGCGGAGAGTATATCCACTCCGCAGATCGCCTCGTCACGCTCGATGGTACTGCCAGCCTCGTGACGGCGGATCTCTCTGCGATCTCGGATGATGGGCTGACGCTCACGTTTTCCAGTGCGGACGCTGCGAGTGTCGTCGTGTGCCTGTGTCTCGGATAGACGATAGTGCGCCATTATATGAAAAATACCCCCTCGTTCGGGGGGTTTTGTTTGCGATTGCTCCCGATCCTACACCAGCTCGTCCATGCGTCGGCGCATCTCGCGGACGGTATCCGCGGCGGTCGCGTATGCCTGATCGCGCAGCGCATTAGAAAATCCATCGATTCAATATTCCAAAGGTATCTGATCCCGAGAGAGCACCCATGCGATGATATGCCATACTCTTCGCGCTGTATCCTCCGGCGTGCCGGACTGTGCCTGGTGCCGCCTGTCATATATGAGGACCCGCGGATCCGCCGGACTCTCATCCGATCGAAAAAAGCAAAAGAGGATGATATCAAAAAGCTGCCTGGGCGTCACACCGCATCTCTGTGCGCCGAGGCACGTACGAAATAACTGCTCTCGCAAGTCGAAAGGATACCTATGAGGATGAAATGAATTCATGAGAATGCGCCAGATTCAGATTATTATAGAGTATACTCACGCTCTTTTTATTTTGCGTCAAAATCTTTATCTTTGAAAAAATGCTTTTGCATAGTTGCATTTCCATGCGAGGTAGGCTATCATGATATTCCGGGGTCAATACGAATACAAATATCTATATGCCCTACACGGATATTCGCAAAAAGATTGCCACTACAGTCAGAAAAAGTGAGTTTTTGGATGAGTCCATCATCGCCTACGCCGAATGCATTCGCGGCAGAGAGCTCGAAAATCTGCTTATCCTCGTCGTCGATATCGAGCGCCGCGAGCGCGCGCTTCCGACGTCTGAATACGAGCGATTTCGTCGGACGGTGGCATGACTCAATTCATCGCTCGCAGAACGCCTGACATCCCTGGCGCGCGAGAGCGCGAATGCCGAAGAAGCCCGAAATCGCAAGCGTGATCTTTCGCATGCTGATATAGAGTAGTTTTTTTATTTTCCCATGGTCGAAAATTCACACGGACCGCTGTTTCACGAACACCACCATTTCGAGGCATCTTTCGAGACAGAGAGTGATAAAGCTGCCGATGAGGATTTGCGTCGGGCGACGAATCATCTGCATGGTGCGGGAGGATATCTCGGACGTACTGTAGAGCGAGCGGAGGAGGGCATGCACGACATTCCAGAGACGATCATGAATTTTATCGATCATATGCGCGCAGGATGCGGACACGGAATCGAGTGCGCTATTGATCGATTGTCTCATGGTGATCCCAAATCATCAATGCAACCCCTGTCGAAAAAAGACACGGAAGTACTTGCTTGAGATATTTCGCGTCTTTTATGTGTCGCGAATTCATCCGGTGTGGTTCGAGAAGATATACTTTCTACGCCTCTTGATCCCCTGCTCGAATGACAGCGGACGCACGTCCTCGCGACGATACTCGCCGAGGATGAGGATAGTGCGGGCAGAAATCCTGAAATGTAGCGGCGAAAAAACGGCACTTGAAAGAGTGTGGGTGGAGAGTTTGAATTGAAAATTCCTCTTCGCAAAATCGCAAGATATGCATATAATGCGATTTTGTTTTTGCGCATCGTCTCTATGATTTCTCCATTTTCCGCTCTCTCGGATATCCGCGAAGCTCTGCGAAACAAGACCGTTTCCGCCGCTGAGGTATTTGATATGTATCGATCTCGCATCGATCGGTACAATCCGACACTCCAGGCATTTCACACGATCCATGAAATACCCGCGACATTTCCCGACAGCTCCAGCGCATTGGCAGGAATGCCGATAGCCTACAAAGACCTCTACTGTGAGCGGGGACGGCGCACGACCGCGAGCTCCAAAATGCTCGAAAATTTCGTCCCGCCGTATGATGCGACAGTGGTAAAACGCCTGACCGAAGCGGGTGCAATATCCATAGGAAAGACGATCACCGACGAGTTTGCGATGGGAGGCAGCGGAGAAAACAGTGCCTTTGAAAAGCCGAAAAATCCCTGGGATCCGACACGAATACCGGGAGGATCGAGTGCCGGAAGCGCGGTCGCCGTCAGTGCTGGTCTCATCCCCGCCGCATGCGGGACGGATACGGGCGGCAGTATCCGACAGCCTGCGAGCATGTGCGGTATCGTCGGATTCAAGCCGACATACGGACGAAACTCGCGATATGGTGTCATTCCCATGGCATCGAGTCTGGATACGCCCGGAACCCTCTCGCGTACCGTTCGAGACGCCGGCATGATCTATGAAATCACGGCGGGGCGCGATCCACTGGACTCTACCAGTCTGCCAAATCGGACGCATGTCAGTCCGGATATCTGGACTCGCCATCGTCTCGACAGTGTGAAAATCGGCGTACCGAAAGAGTATTTCGTAGAGGGAATAGACCCGGGCGTCAGGACCATCATTATGCGTGCGATCGACCGACTTGCCGATCTCGGTGCCGATGTCCGGGAGATCAGTCTACCGCATACCGAGTACGCTCTCGCCACCTACTATATCATCATGCCTGCAGAGGCATCGACAAATCTCGCCCGCTACGACGGCATCCGCTACGGACACACGGCGTGAGAGGGGCGGAGCATCGCCGCCTCGCGCGCCGAGGGATTTGGTCCGGAGGTGAAACGCCGCATCATGATGGGGACATTCGTGCTGTCAGCAGGATTTTACGATGCCTACTATCGTAAGGCGTCGCTGGTACGCGAACTCATCCGCGAGGATTTCGCCCGCGCATTCGAAGAAGTGGACGCCATCGTCACTCCGACCGCTCCCACCGTCGCCTGGAAATTTTGACAAAAAGTAAATGACCCGGTAAAGATGTATCTTGAGGATGTATTCACTGTACCGGCGAGTCTCGCGGGACTGCCGGCTATGAGCGTCCCCGTCGGATACGCGCGTCCGGAGGACGAGCCGACGGGTCCCGAGCTGCCCGTGGGACTACAGATCATGGGCGCGCCGCTTGCGGAGGAGCGGATGTTTGAGGTCGGGCATGTGCTGGAGCGATCGTATGCGGATGAGATCCGCGTGCCGGAGGGGTACGAGGAGTAGACGATTTACAGTGAAGGGTCAGTCTGATCGGATCTGACGAGTGCAATTTTTCACGATATTTCTCGAAAGCATGAATATTGAAATGCTGTCATGACATGATGATAGATGATGCTCAGGACTTTCGATACACCAGTCTGAATCGCAAAATTCGAGAAAAGAACCCTTTTTTCTTGCAAGTCAAAAAAAGTACGCTATGATAGGCGCGTAAACTGGTCCCGGGTCGGTGATGGGCGCGCTCCCGCACGATACGTGGAGGTTTGCGTCTATTTTTCTTTTTTCTTTTTTTATGGCAAAGAAGCTGTTTGTCGGCAATCTGAGCTGGCATGCGACCGTCGAGGATTTGACGGAGCTTTTTTCTCCGTTTGGAGAAATCGAGGACGTGTTTATTCCAAAGAATGAACGCGGACAATCGAAGGGATTCGGATTCGTCACTTTTACCGATGCAGATGCTGCGGACGCCGGTGTCGAGTCGCTTCATGGGACAGTATTCATGGATCGTGATCTCGTCGTCAATGAGGCTCGCCCCAAGCCGCCTCGTCGCGAGGGAGGATACGCTCCGCGAGGTCGTGACTATGCTGACGCCGATCAGTTTTAGTCTCCTACGCGAAGATACGAATCCCGCCGCCCGCAGGGGCGGTTTTTTTGTCGTGCGATCTCGGAGCGATCAGGAGACGAACGGATGAGGCGAGTACTATTGCGTCTCGTGATGGACGATAGTCTCCGGTGCGCTTTCTTGCTTTTTGTAAAAGATCGGTATACTCGACGACAATAATTTCTCTCATCCGCCCATGCTCTACGAAATCGCGCTCGCCGCAAATCCCGCGGTATTCGATCCGTCGCAGGCGTATGAGCTGTCTGATCTCATCCGCGTGGCGGTCGCCGTGGTCGTGCTCGGATCGGGAGCACTGTCGGTGCTTTTCATCATCTGGGGAGGTGTGATGCTCATCCTCTCCGGCGGAAAGGATGATAAGGTCAAACCTGCTGTCAACAGCATTCGCTATGCGGTGGTGGGGGTCATCATCATCATCATCTCGCTCTTCGTGGTGCCGCGCGTGGGTGATCTTTTGGGGCTCAATGTCTCACAGTACCTGGCGCCCGGTGCCGTATTTGAGACGATACAGGAGCTGTCGGGTCGCCTTTTCGGTCACAATTCAAATAATATCAATATCGCACCGGGCAGCGGTGGGGGCTCGGAGCTGCCGGCGGATTTTTCGGATTTGTAGGAGATTGGCAGACTGCAAAGATCTGGATTATCCGATTTGCTTTGAAGACCGTTTTCCCCCGCTTGATGCTTTTGTCGGGGGTTGAGAGTATGGTGCTTTTGTGTGACTCTGCGTCAGCAGACCGGCAGATAGGCAGATGATGTGTATGAAATCCTGCAATGCACGAAAAACGAATTTTCTAAAAACACTAAAAAATCGAACCGCGCTCGATAGCGACTGATACAACACCCGGAGGGATTATAAATTCCCCCGAAAAACCACCGGTTTACTAACCGGTGGATGGAGAGCTTCCGGAATCTTCTTTATCCGGATAGAATATTCTCTATGGAACTACGCCGACAGAGTAATTGCGTCTATGTTTCCACTGTCGGCGTAAATGAGGCTACTATTCGAAAATACATAGAACACCAAGCAAAAGAAGATTCTAAACAAGCAAAGCTGATACTGTAGTCGCACAAGCGACTACGAAAGCCCCCGGTCTACCGACCGGGGGTTGTTTACCCATCCGATGTATATACTCTGGAGCCTGCGACGAGGGTGCTCATACTGCATGTATCAAATACATCCGACTACTCCTCTATCTCCTCCAGTCTGCGTATATCCTCCTGCACTCGGTCGATGATATGCTCCAGGATAGTGGCGAGGATCGTCCGGCGCAGGGGCGAGACGTCCGTATCGTCGAGCTCCTCCAGCTTTTCGTTGATGCTCAGGCGTACCTGTTTGAGTACGCGGATCTGGATGGCGGGCGGATACTGCTCGATATTTGCGCGCAGATCCGAGAGGATGCGATCGATACGCGCCGTGTAGGACTCGATGAGAAAGGTATTGATATTTCGAATGGCGGTGTCACGCTCCAGCTGATCACCGGTATTCTCATCACCCTCGACGGTGTCTCATGTCATGGCGTCCTCTGTCTCCTGCGCGTGGACATGGAGTCCGCCCGCGAGCAGAAACAAAAATACGAGTGTGAATACGAAGCGACGAATCATACGCATGCTACAGATACTCGGATCGGACACTACCCGCAAATGTCCGTGTGTCAAGCGCCGTATGTGAAAAGTGCGTGAAGCCTCGACGAGGCAGCGAGAGCGCGAGTCGAAATCCCTCTCTCGGAGCGCTCTGGATAGAGAGCGTCCCGCCATGCAGCAGCACGACGCGATCGACGATGGAGAGTCCGATGCCGATACCGCCGCCGTTTGTTTTGCTGCGGGACTTTTCTACTTGGTAAAATTTTTCTCTGAGATAGGCGACCTCATCCGAATCCACACCCGCTCCGTCATCTGCAAATATGACGCGATCCTCATGCTCACCCCGCTCGAATGATACGATGAGCGTCGTATTTTCTCCCGCGTATTTTGCAAAATTGGAGTAGACATTGTGGAGGATCGACACCCATCGATCCTCGTCAAATCGGATCTCAAACGTGCCGCCCCCCTCCACCTCGATGCGCTGTCGCGATCACTCCAGCGCCATTCGGTACCCCTCGGCGGTGCGCCGGGCGAGCGTGCGCGCGTCGATGATCGTGGGTCGCACACTGTTTGCGCCTTCGTTTTCCAGGCGCTCGTACTCCATGATAGAGAGCGTCGTCTCCACGAGGCGGTCTATATCCTCGCGCAGACGAGAGAGATTTTCGCGGTCGGGAGCGATGACGCCGTCCTCGATTCCCTCCAGCGCGCATTTGACGGCGCTCGCGGGAGTTTTGATCTCGTGCGAGAGATCCGCCAGAAACTCCGAGCGGATTTTTTCCTGACGAGACAGCGACTGATTGAGCTCGTTTATAGCATCCACCAGCGCGCGAAACTCATCATGTCCCGCGTACTCGATGCGCGCGTAGCGCTGATTTTTCGTGATGTCGGCGAGGTTTTGGATGACGAAACGAATCGGATGAAAGCTCCACCGCACCCACACATACGACAGACTCACGATCACGGCAAAGAAAATGACATTCACTGCGAGCATCGACTGCAGGATCCGCCGTACGAAAATACTCTCGGCAGAGTCGCCCGTGAGCACTCCCAGGCTCGTCAGATTATCGACAAATGACGAGACGGCATTGATCGACAGATAGCGCTCGATCGTATTCGGTGCGACCCCGATGCGCTGCAGCGACTCCAGCAGCGGCGGATCAATGATCTTTGGATTTTCCGAAAAGCTCTCGAGCGAGCGTGAGAGAGACGAGAGATCATTGAGGATCGTCACGTACTCGCGGATGGTCTGATCGTCCAGCGTTTCATTTGACAGAAATGCCGAGAGCACATCAAAATCAATATCCGGATTTTCCTCCTGGATATTTTCCAGATAGTCGTCGAAATAGAGTGTCGAGAAAAATTTGAGCGAAAATATGTTTACCCCCAGCGTGAGCACGAGGATAAATGATATGACCGCCAGGAATTTATGGGCAAATTTCATGCGACCCGATTCGAATTATTCATCTCGGAGTATACTCGTTTTATGCAAAAATGGGAGCGCCCGATGCCATAAATGCTGCCTCTCGGCTCTCGCTATCGGACGGCGTCGGGATCCTGCGGTATGATCGGCTCCTCTCGCTTTGTCCTGTAAAAATTCAGCTCTTCTCTGGTGATAAACTGATTGTAGTCGCGTACGTACTCGCTAAATTCCTCTTTCATATTTACATAGTCGCAGAGGAGGACGCGATACGCTCGATGAATGTCGAATGTAAAATGCTCCTGCGGATCGAAGTCAGCATGCGTATGCTTGCTCATAGGAAAAAAGGGTGAAAGGGTGGAAATCGGACAGTGCCTAGACATGCTAAGACGGGCAACCGTCCTAAGTTGCCACACTATTCCTTATCCAACCTCTCGTTGCGAATCAGGACGGGGACGGTTACCCGCCTTTAGTCCCAATTCGAAATTTCATATGAGTGAAATAACGAGTGGTCTGAAAATAAAGAATAATGTGGCACGCCCAGTATATCCGATTTTTCCCAGTGTCAAAATGTGGGAGGAGATACTGACGAAAAGTGTGGATTATGGCATATTCGAGATGATGAAGAAGTAGGCACTGACAGTGTCCGTACGCCGAAACGGACGACCGTCTTGGTCGCCAAACCATTGCTATCACGAATTACGTTGTCCGCACCCGAGAGAACAGTAGACGGTCGCCCGTCAGGGTTGTTCTTTCGTTTTGCGGACGATAAAACCCGCAATTCGTTTTTCATGCAATGATTTGGCACGACCAGTATATCCCATTTCAGACAATGTCAAAGACTGCAAAGGAAAATACGGCAGGAAAATCGAAAACTATGATGTACCCATGAGAAAATGATGAAGAGGCAGATGACCATGACAGTGCACGCAAAAGCGGGCAACCGTCCAAGGTCGCCAAACCGGATTCGAGTACGGGTCGCCTTAGGTTTCCCATCAACGAAACGGACGATTGCCCATTCCAGCATTGATGAAAAAAAGAGACGACAAGGATGTACCTGATCCGATTTGGCACCACCAGTATACCCGGTTTTTCCCAGTGTCAAAATACTGGGGGGAATACTGGTGAAAAGTGTGGATTATGGCATATTCGAGATGATGAAGAAGTAGGCACTGACAGTGTCCGTACGCCGAAACGGACGACCGTCGAAGTCGCCAGACTACTACCTATTTGTTCGCCCTTGGGTTTCCCAAACAAGCACGGACGGTCGCCCGTCTTATGCGCTTGTTTGAAAAGAGAAAGAGAGTATAGGGATTATGGGTAGTAATCTGGCACCCGCAGTATATCCGATTTTTCCCAGTGTCAAAATGTGGGAGGAGATACTGGCGAAAAGTGTGGATTATGATGTGTCCATGAGAGAATAGTGAAAAAGTAGGTGATGACGGCAATGCACATCAAAATGGGCAACCGTCCAAATGTCGCCAAACATTGTCCGTGTGCGCCAAAAT
>JANQGT010000018.1 GCA_028277205.1 Candidatus Altimarinota bacterium | reverse complement strand
AATGCACATCAAAATGGGCAACCGTCCAAATGTCGCCAAACATTGTCCGTGTGCGCCAAAATGGTCAAACGGGCGGACGATTGCCCATGTTTGTCCACTGTTGGCGCGGACGAAAAATAACGCACAATGCTTGGCACCGCCAGTATACCCGGTTTTCATTTTTTTCAATCCGAGGATCGCAATCATACAGATCCGCCGCGATGCCGCTATTTGCGAGTATTTTTTCGCTATCGGCTCTCCTCCTCCGCTACCCGATACCCGATCCCCCGTACTGTCTCGATATTGACACCGTCTCAGACTTTTTTTCGCAGGTTTTTGATATGGGTGTCGACGGTGCGGTCGTAGAGATAGTTGTCATAGCCCAGGATGTCGCGCATCAGATCCTCGCGAGAGACGATGCGACCGGCGCGCTCCAGCAGGTACAGCAGCAGCTGAAATTCTGTCTTTGTCATGCGGATCTCCTCGCCGTCGGCGGACACCAGGAAATTGTCCGTATCGAGTGTGAGCCGACCGTGTGTGAATGTACCGGTGCGCCCGTGTGCTTCGGGGCTGGCGCGGCGCATGACGATCTGCGCGCGCGCGGAGAGCTCTCGCGGAGAAAACGGCTTTCCCACGAAATCATCGGCGCCGTGCTCCAGCGCGTAGACGCGATCCTCCTCGCGATCGCGCGCGGAGAGGATGATGATGGGCGTATTGCCGAGGGCGCGGATTTCTTCGCAGACGACGAGTCCGTCTTTTCCCGGGAGATTCAGATCCAGGATGACCAGATCGGGCGTGACGCTGTGGTATACCCCCAGTGCGTGCGAGCCGTCCTGGCACACCTCGACCGAAAATCCGAGCGTATGCAGATACTGCGAGAGCGAGCGGACGATGCTCGTATCGTCCTCGACGATGAGGACGATTTTAGTTTCCGAGGTGGTTTCCATGGGATGAGGAAAAAGGAGATTTGAGCGATATGACGAGATCCCGGATGAAAATCTGCGAGATCGCGGCTATGGGCAGCGCGATGAGTATACCCAGAAATCCGGCGACCGTCCCTCCGACCGTCATGGCAAAGAGAATGAGCGTCTTTGAAATTTCGAGATTTGTCCCCATGACGAGCGGCGTCGTGAGCCCCTCTATCTGCTGGACGACCAGATAGAGGATCGCGACTGCCACTAGTGCCTCCCATCCCACACCGGACGCCAGGATGATAGCGGGCGCGAGGGCGATGATCGTCCCGATGTAGGGGATGTACACCATGAGTCATGCGATGAGCGCGAGCGAAAATTTACTGGGGATGTCGATACCAAAGAGCGAGAGTCCCCAGAGTCCCGCGAATATGAGGGTGAATATCATGAGCGCGAGCTTTGTCTGTCATGCGATCCACTCCCGCATGATGCGAAATATCGCCTCTTCGCGATGTGCGAGATACTGCGAGAGTCACCCCGGCAGCGTGGCGTACAGCGCATTTCTCAGCGTCCTGCGCTCGAGCGCCATGAAAAATGCGGCGAGCATCGTCAGAGCGAAAGAGGCGAGCGCTCCGCCGACACCCGAGACGATGGCGAGTCCGCCGCTGCCGATATTCGAGAGATTTTCCCGAAAGAAGTTTGCGATGTTTGCGATATTTTGCTCGAGCCAGGTGAGGAGCGTCTCGATGCGTACGTCCGGCAGGAGCGTGACAAACACCTCCGGAAGCCCGAGTCCGGCGACGCCCTCGGTCTGCAGTGTCCGGGCTGCTTGGCGTGCCGCCTCGGCGATCGATCGACTCGCCTCCGCGACCTGATCCGCAAAGAGCGGAACGACCGTCGCGAGCACGACCGCAAAGAGTCCGAATACGAGAATGAATGCCGAGAGCACTGCGAGCACATTTGGGATGCCGCGCCGCTCCATCGCCGTGAGCATGGGTGAAAACAGCAGCACGAAAAATCCCGCGATCGCAAATATGGCGAGCGCATCGCGAATCTGGTAGAGAAATACGAGGGCTGCGAGCGCCAGGATGACGAGTCCGAGCTTTCCGGCGAAGGTGCGCAGACTGTTCGGATTTTCAGGATACGAGGGCTGATACGACGGGCGTCGTCGTGATCGGGGCATGATGGGTTTTTTTCAGAAAGTGTCCGCCTATCATATCGAGATTTCCGGGTTTTTCCAAATGGCTTATGGGGTTTGACAGAAAACGAGTGATGATACCGCAGAAATATTAGATACCCTGCCTCTGTCGATACCGAGTTTTGTAGGATGAATGGAATTTGTATATGAGATTTTTCGTCTCGGATTGAAAGTAGATTGACCGACAATGGCGCAGGATAATTCTCTATTCGTGGTGCCGATGATGCCTCAGGAGACGAGAACAGTATTATTGCTCTTTGTTACCGTGAAGCTTGATCGTGAAGAAAACTACTCACTGTGCGTAGTCTCCGGTGTTATGGCAAGAATGATTTCTGGTCTTGCTTCCGATGAGCAATTTTTTGAGATAAAAGATGCTCTTCGAAAATTGCGAGGAGCACGCGGACCACGCGCACAGGATGTCAAATGGTTTAGCGATGGAGATGTGGCGGCGGCTCTTGAATATATCGAAGAAAAGAAAGAGGCGCTCTCTTCGCGTCGCCGTTAGCTCGGGATATTTTTTTATCTTCTTCTCTGTTTTCGCGAGGGATTTTATTCCTCCTCTCACCGCTCAAACACTACTGCCGACACGACGGCATCCGATTTGTTTCGCAGCTTTGCTAGGATCACGCCCTGCGTCACGCGCGATGTCGCCCGGATGTCTGCCAGACCGAGGCGGATAGTCTGCCCCGATCGCGAGATCAGGAGCGCCTCGCCGGATTTTTTCATCGTGTCGGTCAGCAGAGAGGCACCGACGATATCGCCTGTTTTATCCGTGATTGCCCCGACCTTTATCCCGCTGCCGCCACGTCCCTGCTCGCGGTATTCGTCGATTTTCGTGATTTTTCCATAGCCGCGTCCCGTCACGGAAAATATGTGCGTGTGACGACCCGAGACGATATCCGCGCATACGAGCTCATCATCGACGGCGATCCGCATGCCCCGGACGCCCGCCGCCGCGCGCCCCATGACGCGTACTTCATCCTCCGAAAATTGGATTGCCTTCCCCTTTTTCGATACCAAAAACAGATGATCCTGACCGGAAGTGAAGCGTACCCAGCCGAGCTCGTCGCCGTCTCGGGGCTTCATGACGATGAGTCCGTTTGTGCGGATCGTCTCGATGTCCGAGCGCGAGAGGCGTTTGACGATGCCCGCGCGCGAGACGAGGACGATGTGCGACCCCTCGGTCGCAGTCGCATCCAGGATACTTGCGACGTATTCGTCCTTTTGCAGATTCAGCAGATTGACAACCGGCTGCCCTTTTGACGTACGCTGCGTCTCGGGGATCTCGTACGCCGGCAGACGAAATACGCGCCCCGTATTCGTGAAAAACAGCAGATCGTTGTGATTGTACGTCGAGAGGATGACTTTTGCCTCGTCCTCCTCTTTCAGGCTCATGGAGACGCCCATGCCGCCGCGCTTTTGCGTACGAAAGCTCGCGGACTTTACCCGCTTTACGTATGACTCGCGCGAGAGGGAGACGAGCACGTGTTCATTGGCGATGGTGTCTTTTGGATTCCACTCGCCGACGCCGCCCGCATGCACTTCGGTTTTTCGGGGGTCGTCGTGTCTCTCGCGGATCTCGGCGATTTCCTCGCCGATGATGGCGCGTACGCGCTCCGGGCGTGCCAGGATATCACGCAGATCGGCGATGAGGGTGATTTTTTCTGCGAGCTCGTCCTCGATTTTTTGTCGCTCGAGTCCCGCCAGACGCTGCAGCTGCATCTCCAGAATCGCTTGCGCCTGTTTGTCCGAGAGTCCGAATCGCGCCATCAGACGCTCGTGCGCCTGCTCTTTCGTATCAGAGTTTCGGATGGTGGCGATGACTTCGTCTATGTGATCGAGGGCGATTTTCAGTCCCTCCAGGATATGGGCGCGCGCCTCGGCGACCGCCAGATCATAGCGCGTGCGGCGCTCCACCACTTCGCGGCGATGCCGGAGAAATTCCAACAGCAGCTCTTTGAGTGTGAAAAGTCTCGGCTGCATCCCGCGATCGGTGAGCGCGATCATATTGAATGGAAAGGTCGTCTGCAGCGGCGTGAGCTTATAGAGTTGGTTGAGGATCTTTTTCGGAAAGCCGTCTTTTTTGAGCTCGACGACGACCCGTACGCTTTGCTTGTTTGATTCATCCCGAATATCGTGAATACCCGTGATGACCTTGTTTTGCACGAGCTCGGCGATCTTTATGATGAAATTGGCTTTGTTGAGCTGATAGGGAATCTCGGTGATGATGATCGCCTGTCGCCCGCTTTTGAGCTCCTCGATCTCGGCGCGTCCGCGCAGTACGATGCTGCCGCGTCCTGTCGCGTAGGCATTGAGAATATCCCTGTGATTATAGATGATTCCGCCCGTGGGAAAGTCCGGTCATTTGATGTACTCCAGTAGCTCCTCCGTCTCGACGCTTTCGGCATCCTCACGGGAAAGTAAAAACTCGAGCGCTCGGGAGATCTCGCCGAGATTGTGCGGAGGGATATTCGTCGCCATACCGACGGCGATACCGACCGCGCCGTTTAGCAGGAGATTTGGCAGACGCGAGGGCAAAACGGTCGGCTCGTCCGTGGAGGCGTCGTAGTTTGCGCGCCAGTCGACCGTCTCTTTTTCTATATCGGATAGGAGCAGCTCTGCAAATTTCGTCATTTTTGCCTCTGTGTAGCGCATCGCTGCTGCATTGTCCCCGTCCATCGATCCAAAATTTCCCTGTCCGTCCACGAGCGTATACCGCAGCGAAAAGTACTGCGCCATGCGCACGAGTGAGTCGTATACGGAGGTATCGCCGTGCGGGTGATAGCGTCCGAGGACGTCTCCGACGATGCGTGCGGATTTTCGGTATTTCGCATTTGCGCGTACGCCGCCCTCGTGCATGGCGTAGAGGATGCGACGATGGACCGGCTTCAGACCGTCGCGGACGTCCGGCAGCGCCCGAGAGACGATGACGGACATCGCGTAGTCGAGGTAGCATGTCTCCATTTCCTCGACGATAGAGATATCGTCGTCGCCCGCATAGGAGGGGGCGTCGGTGAGATTTTGCGGAGCCTCGGGAGTATCGTCGAGTCCGGATCGTACGGGATTCTCGGGCATGGGTTTTATCAAAAAGAGAAAGGGCGCGTCAATAATAGCGACTTCTCTCGCATTTGCAACCTGCGAGCACGGCACAGACCATTTGCGAAAAATATGCTTGAGTCGCCGACTGTCTGGAGATGATGCACGCACAAAAGACGTGATGGGCGCACCGGTGTTTTTCAGACGACTTATTACATACATAGACTCCGACACTCGTAGTGCTCCGGCTTCTGAAATATTTTCGCATCAATCCGCCCGCATGTCCGTATCAGCCGGATCTCCATACCCCGGAGTGTACCGGGATGCTATACGGGACGTGCTGTCCGGGCGATCTGATAGACACATTTTCAGCTTGCGAAAAATGCCCGATACCGGTACACTCCGGTTTTCTTTCATAATTTTTTTTGGGATGTTTCTCGCGATCGAGTGAGTCGACGGCTCTGGAAAGGCGACGCAGACGGATCTGCTGCAAAGACATTTCTCGTCTCTCGGATACCGGGTCGCCACACTGTCGTTTCCCCGGTACGGCGAGTGGAGCAGTGTTTTCGTCGAGCGATTTTTGTCGGAGGCGCTGGGCGATCCAAAGCTGATCGACCCCTATGTCGCCTCGACATTTTACGCGCTCGATCGGTTTGCGCATCGTGACGAGATCCGGCAAAAAATCGCCGAAAACGATATCGTCATCTCCGACCGCTACGTCTTTTCAAATGCGCTGCATCGCGGTGTCGATTTTTTTTCGGCGGGTGATCATGCCGGACTCGACCGGTTTTTGCGTTGGCTTTTCGAGTACGAATT
>JANQGT010000012.1 GCA_028277205.1 Candidatus Altimarinota bacterium | reverse complement strand
GCCTCATCCGCCTCATCATCCCGATCTGCCGCTCGTACTGCTTGTCGAGCCCGAGCTGGACGAAGAACCGCCGGAGTCGCTGTTTGCCACGGCGGTACTGACGAGCGCGGTAAAGAGCGTAAAGTGGCTGGTCTGTGCGCGAAATGTGATGAGCGGATCGCCATTATCATCGATATAGTCAGATAGCAGCGTCGCACTCGATGCACGAAATTCATCCGAGCCAAGATCACCAAACTGGACACTCGTCTCGAGCGGTACGTACGCGCTGGATGTCGTATCGTAGTAGGAGATCTGGATATTTCCCACGTCCTCCAGCGTCATGCCGGTACCCCCGGTTTCCAGGATTTCCGACCCGGAATACGAAAGCTCTATAGTGGCGTCCGAGGAGAGATTTGTGATGGCGTTTCCATCAGAGTCGGTCGCGGTGATCTCGCGCGCTGCGGATCCGACGGGGCGATTTCCCGGGACGACGGGGATGACAGTCGTCTCTTTTGTCACGATGGTTCCGGCTTCGGACGAGCTTCAGAGAGACGCTCATGGAAAGGTGAGTCGTACGCCCGAGACGGGATCATTGACGACTCATCATCGCAGCGGTGTCACGTCCGTGGAGACAGGTTGTTTCGCAAAGATGGGCGTGATGCTCAGATTTGAGAGCGTGATATCATCCGACTGATAGTCGCGTACGGCGTCGGTGTACGGCTCGTACCCCTCGACCGAGATGATCAGTTGTCCGCTTCAGAAATTTTCGGGGACATCCGCCAGAGAAAAGGCGCCGTCCGAAAGCGTGAGTCCCTGTCCGTGCCAGAGCGAGGTATCGTCTCCCGACGCATTCACGCCGCGCAGACTCACAAAGGCGTTTTCCGTCGAAAGCGGTGCGAACGTATCGGAGCGTATGAGCGTACCGGAGACGGTGATACTGGTACCGGTATCGACACTCGACAGCTCGATATTTTCCAGATCCAGACCGCTCTCTCCGACCGTCGCCGTCAGCACTTCGCTCGGCAGATATCCCGGTTTTTTCACGATGTATTCGATGGAGGCGCCGGCTTTTACCGTCAGAGAAAATGTCCCGTCGGAGTCGGTTTTCGCTCCGGTGATGCGTTTTGTGTCAGTATTTCGAATCTCTACGAATGCATCTGAAATCCCCGTGGTCGTACCGGTCGCGACGACCGTCCCCGAGACGAGTACCGGTTTTTGCGCCTCCGGGACGACGACGGTCAGGGTCTCGTCCGAGTCGACGACATACGCCCCCGATCCGTATACCGGTCCCACGCCCTCCACCGAGATCTGCAGATCGTAGGTACCCGCCGGCACACTCTCGAATACCGAGTCGACACTGCCAGTGATATGCTCGGTAAATCGTCGTCCGTTTGCGGTATCCCGGGCGTCGATGATCCATGCGAATGCCTCCAGCTCGTCCTGCGTGGCGCCAGTGACAGCACCAGTAAAAACAACGCTGACAGCATATGCCTGTCCGACCGAAAAGTCTCTGTCCGAGAGCCCTCACGATCCGAGAGTGAGCGTGTCTGTCGATCCGAGCTCGCCGTAGCGGGGATGATAGGCAAAGACGCGATACTCGCCCTGAGGTGCCGAGATGCTGTAGGTTCCGTCTTCTTGGCTAAATGTGAAGAGGCGTTTCATGTGATCACCGTCGGCGCTCTCGAGGGCGATGTGCGCCTCCGACAGCCCATTTCCATCGACGAGTACCCGTCATGATACGACTGCGTAGTCAGAGGTGTCGAGTGTAAAGTTTTGATCGGTGACGGTCTCGTCCTCGCCGACGGTGATCTCGGTCGTCTCTATCGGTCCGTAGCCCGGGACGTGCCCGCCGACAGTCCATGTGGCGGGATCGACGCGGAGTGTATAGTTTCCGCTCGCGTCCGTCCGGACGCTCAAAAATCGTCCGGATGTCTGATCATACGCATTGATCTCGGCGTTTGGGACGGGATTCGTGTCGCGCAGTACGCGTCCGCTGATACTGGAGGACGGTATCGAGATCGTGTACCGCTCACTCGCAGCGCTCGTGATCTCTATCGTGCGCTCCGGGAGTATGCGTCCGCTCGCGTCTCCCGTCAGGATATACGATCCGGATCGCACGGAAAATCGGGCGATACCTCCCGCATCCGTCTGTGCGTGCATGGCAGGCAGATCGCGCTCGCCGGGTATGACCGAGATATACGCATCAGGCACATTTCGTCCCTCGGTATCCACCACCGAGACGGTGAGTACGTATTCACTCCCCTGATCAAATGACACTGCGATACCCGAAATATTTTCATCCTCTATCAGCTGACTGACCGGACGCGGCGGCTGCCACCGAGTCGAGGACTCCGCCGTGGGTCGGATACCGATTTTCGCGCGTCCGAGATTTGCCGGGATACGTATGGAAAACGGCTCGTCATCACTGGAGAGCGTATCGAGCTCAAACTCGTAGTAGTCCCGCGGACTCGCCACGAAAAGCGTAACGCCCCGCCCGGAAAGCCCCGAGATGGTCCCGGAGAGCGTGATCAGTGACGTATCGCTCGTGCTGTTTTTTACAGGAATGTTGACGGTCTTATCGCTGTCCAGGACGATCTCGCGCACCCGCGCGTCGGCGAGGTAGTCCGAGGGCGTGTCTCCCGTATCCGATCGCAGGCGGACGACCGGATCCACGGACAGAGCGTAGCGCTCGCCGAGCTCTCCCTCGTAGGTCGCAGTGCCGTCCGTCGTCACGAGCTCGACTGCTCCATCCGGTCCATGCAGGAAAATAATCGCGTCGTCGAGATCGACAGTAGAGCCGTCATCCTGGAGATTGACAGTGAGGGTGCGCGATCTCGCCGCGGACGGTGCAGGACGGAAAAAGAGCGGCTCCGATTCGAAGCGTTCGAGCGTGATGCCGTCTTCATTTTCTATCTGGATGCCGAGAGTATATCCGTCGGTCGAGGCGTTTTTCGGGATGCTCGGATTGGTGATGCCGCGCACCTCGGCGATGAGGAGCTCTCCCGCCTGTACGCTGGCGTTTTCGGTGAGGGTGAATGACAGGGTCTTTTTTTGCTCGTCGACCGAGAGCGTGTATTTTTGCGAGCTGAAATTATCCTCGGCGAAGTTTACGGGACTCCTCGGATCGAGCGTCGCTCCCGAGAGGGAAAACGATCGTGGAAACGCGATTCGTACGATACTTCATGCCGAGAGGGCTCTCGACATCGGAAACTCGAAAAAGTATCGGGTCGTCCGTCATGCCGTCGTACTCTGCGGGAAAGCCCGTGCCGACAGCGCGAAAGCAAGATCATCAAACGCAAATTTCGAATCAATGGATCCACTCGAAAGCAGTATCTCGACGACATCGTGTCCGCGACAGCCGTCTATCTCGGCGCTATAGTCGGGACCGCTGTCGCATGAGGGCAGGGGATTTCCGGCGGTGTCCGTGACATCCAAAAACTGCATCTGCACGAGCGTGCCGCCCGTCCCCGTCGGAATATCGAGTCCGTCGATCACGAGACGCGAATCAATGCGATCGTAGGTGAGCGTCGCATCTGAGAGCGAGTGCGCGATAAATTGTGACTGTTCACAGTCCTCGGGCTGCTCATCGGCATCCAGCGGACAGTATCGCAGCGCGTACTGTGCGGTATTCGTCGGTGTGTCGATACCGCGGGAAAATCGTATTTCGAATGTGGATTCATTGACAAACGGATGCTCCCAGAAAAAACCGGTCTCGCCATTTGCGACGGCGGTCCCATCCACCCGGTATGTCCGTACGAGCGTCCCATCCGTGAGGGCAAAGCTCTCGGGGATCTCGTCGGTCGAGAGGGAATTTCCGGCGAGATTTCGGATTTTCGTCGGATCGAGGACGAGCTCGTAGTCCACATTTTCCGAGGCGGCGCGCAGTGGACGCAGGACGAGGCGACGGGACGAGGCATCGTAAAAGGTCTCGGACGGTATCTGCGATCCTCCGGCAAACAGTCGTACGCTCGTCGCATTGATCGTAGAGACATCCACATCGGTGCTCATAAAGAGCTCTATCGAGGAGAGATCCGGCTCGTAAAATTCGTGCTCGATGAAAAACGGCATATCGGAGTGCGACTGCGATCCGACCACAAAGTCAACGGTGTAGTGCCCCGGCAGATTTCATCCTGCGGCGGAGACGACGGTATCCCGCAGCTCCATGCGATATTTCGCGCCGACGGTCAGATCCGCAGTCGGAGAGAGATAGACGGTGCGGGGCGCATACGCATCATCGTACGAATACGAGAGGGATACGCTGTTTCCGAGAGATCCGTCTTTGTTGATGCTTTTGATCCAGAGACTCTGGGCGGATATCGTGGAGGTATCGACCGTATCGCTCATGACGATGCGCAGAGTGGCGTCGTACGGGACGTCGCGCGCCCCCGGAAACGGATCGCTTCCCTCGACGAAAAATCCCCGTGCGCCTCCTCGCGTACTATCCGAGGGGACAGTACCCCCGCCGCCTCCACCCCCTCCTCCGGAGCTGACAGGATCCGGTCGCGTCGTAAATCGGATGGTGTGTCCGTTTCCATTTTCCGGCAGGATATTTCCCACGAGTCCCAGTCATGCGTCGTTTTTGATAGCGTGAGAGAGCCGCAGCTCATACCCGCGAGCGTAGGTCAGTGGACCGTTGGTGCGATATGTGAGCCGGTATTCGCGACCGTCGATACCGGGTCCCGTCGCCCCCGTCGCGTAGGAAAAAGAGCCTGAAACTTCACGACCGGTCTCATCGAAGAGCTGAACCGTTTCATCCGAGAGCGAGTCGGTATCGAGCGCCTGATCAAAGAAAACATGCACCGAAAAACCGGTACCCGTCGTATCCGCGACGGGGAGATTTCCGGTATCTTCACGAGGCTCGGTACGCACGACGATGGGGGGCAGCTCGCGATCATCATAGTCAGCATTTGCATCGAAAAATCGAAATACCGGACGCACGCGATCATCGGCTGTTTTTCCATCGAATGCCAGTTTAGAAAAAATGAGCTCGTACTCCTGACCGGAAACGACATTCGAAAGCGATACGGAGAGCTGTGATCCCGATACGGAAATATTTTCTACTACCGGAGTATTCGTCCCGCCTTCGGAGAAAATCTCTGCCGTCGGCACGCCGACGATATCCGTGTCGTAGTCGATATTGACCGTCCCCGTCTGTGCCGTCGCGTCGTAGATCGCGGGAAATACGCCGAGCATTCGGGCGATGTTCGTCGTATCGCGCTCGATAAAGAGTGCGTACTCCAGTCGATATTCGGTCGTGCCCACAGTCACTACGAGGTCGCGCGCGCCCGTAGACGCATTACCCGCGACTGCTATCGTAGCGGTCGCGAAATTTTCGTCTGTGATCTCTATGTCCGAGACCGCTATATCATCGCCAAAATCAAAATTAGCTGTCATCGATCCGGAAAAAATACCATTTTTTCCGAATATATCCACCACTCTCGTATGTCATACCGGGATATCGGACGGCGTGACCGCCTCGAGTGACGGGATGGAGCTGTCGTAGCCCGCGATAGTCCCGGAGAGCGTGCCGGCGGGATTATTTCGCAGATCGGCAATGCCCTCTATCGTATACTCGTACGTCGTGCTCTCCTGCATGTCGGTGATGACCGAAAACCGCTCGGGACGCTCTATATCCACGTCGAAACCATAGACATGGAGTCCCGGTATCGAAACGGTCGGCTCGGTCTGCTGTCATGATACCGAGGCATGTGGGCGTATCGCCTCATCAAATTCAAATGTAAGACGATCCGGCGCGACCGCTTCAGCGCGAGTCAGCGTCGGTCATGCGTCGTCTTCGGTATCCGCGATGATCGCGTCTCAGGAGACGTATTCTCGCCGATCACCGAAAAACACCGCTTCCATGTAGTACTGACCGGGTTTTTCCGGATTTGCAATATCCGAGATGGATATGAGTGCGATATCGTCCGGAGCCAGAGAGAGCTCGCTGGACAGTTTGCACTGTACGATGATGCGATCAAAGTCAATGCGTCGATGCACGTCGCTGCATTCGCTTTCAGCGAGAGCGCCCGAGAGCGATACACTTGCCGTATCCGCTATGGAAAATGCCTCCGGAAGCTCGAGCGTGACAGCCCGGACATTCGTGAGGATCGTGTCGTGCCGGTATGCGAGAGAGAAAGCAGCCGCTCCCGTTCCGGACGGCGCTCAGCCGTTTGAAAATTCGACACTGAGATTGTCAGCTACAAAGGAATCATGTGTAGTGACACTATCCAGTGCGACCGCTTCATCCGAAGCAAAAAAAACGCCCGGCGAAAAACTCGTCACGACGAGCGAGACGGTCAGTATCCGCGCGAGCGCCTGTCGATATAGCGAAAAGACGCGCATATGTGAGGGGGTAGGAAATGGGCGCGCCCAGTGTAGCAAGCTTTATATAAAAAGACAAGAGAAAGGCGATGTTTTTTTGGCAAAATTCATTGCCGTGGCACGACGGCATTTCATACTAGGCACAAATGCCATCCATAAGACCCGAACGAAGCAAACCCGCATTCTGTCGCGCGAGGGGAGATGCGTCGAGATGGGTGAATTACCCATTCGTCACTACTCCTCACAGGCGAGGTAGTGCATCTCCTCGCCCACGGCGGAGATCGCACGCGTCGGCATCACGATGAGACTATTTCGATCTGCGACGAATACACGCTCTCCGTCGCGCACGATGGACTGTCCCGCCTCGATGCGATCAAAGCTCGCAGGAGTGAGCGTATAGAGATACTCCGCATCCAGCGTCTGGACATAGTGACAGTGAAACACGCGAAGGCGTTTTTTCAGTGGCGGTGGTGAAAACTCTCGGGAGATCACGCCCATGCCCGACAGAAATCGCAATATATTTTCATACATTGTCTCGGCGCATGCCTCGTCGTAGTGCTGCCCTCACTCTATCACGAGCGAGACATGCGAGCTGTCCAGACGCGCGTGATACTCTACCAGCGGCATGCCGATGAGCCGCGACAGGATATCCGAGATGAGAAACTCCGCATGCAGCATGTCCGCGATATGTTTCGTCTGCTCATTTTTACTCGCGAGAAATATCATACTCCGACTCGGCTCGCTGGTGGAGTGCAGATCCAGGAGCGCATCGCACTCGTCGATGACGCTGCGGATCGCATCGCGTCGCCGACGCTCGTGCGTGTGTGTCCCGGGAGCGTCCCATACGCGATTGAGATCCTCGTCGATATACCGCTGCGGAGACAGCCGTCAGCTGGAGTCCCGCAGGAGAAACGCATCGGGATGACCGAGGATGAGCGATACGCGTCCGCATGCGAGCGACGAGAGCGTACCCTCGTCGATGAGCCGCATGAATGCATGCAGTCCGCCGATCTCATTTCCATGGGTCATGGCGACGATGCCGATGTGCGGTCCGGGTCTGCCGGAGTCGTAGGTGCGTACGCCGAGCGCATCGGCGTCTGATAGAAAGCGCTGGAGGAGTGAGTGGGTGTGAAGGGGGTCGAGAGTATTCATGGAAAGATTTTACGAAATTGGTAAGGAGTTTTTTAGCAATGCATCGGCACCGTATTTCGCATAGCCCTCAAGCATTGCAAGGACTTCCTTAGCGCGCTGTTGCGTCTCGGCAACGACGAGGAGCATACCTTTGCCCGCCATTTCCAGAGAGGCGAGGTTGGTTGGCAATACGCCGAGACCGGTCTTCGGATCAAACCACAGTCCTGTATGAGTTAGGTCTCATTGTACTTTTTCGAGTGTTTGAGAGTTTCGGAAATTGAGCGTATTGATACTCGCCCATACCCGGTCATCCGGCGCACTCGTCCCGATGAGACGAGCGGCACCAAGCCCTCCTACCATGGAGCCATTATCGCGGGCATTGAGCTCTAAAGGATAGTATTGTACCGTGC
The DNA here is from genome assembly GCA_028277205.1 of Candidatus Altimarinota bacterium. GTDB lineage: Bacteria > Patescibacteriota > Gracilibacteria > BD1-5 > UBA2023 > JANQGT01. The sequence goes on along the minus strand of JANQGT010000012.1, from coordinate 23,028 downwards.
CACCATCATATTCGACTCGGAGAAAATCAATTCCGACAGCACCCCGATATCATATACTTCGCAGCCACGTTCTGGTTTTTTCGATGGCTTGCTGGACATCCGGATGCGAAAGGTGTGTTGAATTCATGATATTTCCCTGATGGCACCCGTCCGCATCGACGATCTGATCGGTTGCATAAAAAATACATTCTTTGCCCGTGCCATCGCCCCAGACGGAGAAAGTCACTGAAGGTGAAGATACCGATTGGACTCCGTTTTCTCCAGGAGAGAGCCATGCATCGACGACATAGATTTCCCGAGGATTTCCAGAGCGCTTCCGTACCCATGCGTGTACTTCTGTCATGGTTCTTACTTTGGCGATTCCTCATCCCGAGCAGCTCATCGGATCTTTGAGGGTGACGACGGCATATCCTTTTCGAAAGAGTTCTTGGGCGGCATCCGCTACGCCGTCAATGTACGTGACAGCACCCGGCAGCATGGGTATGTTTCGCTTCTCCATTTGAGCACGAAATTTTGCTTTATGATTCGGCTGTGATACGACATCGTGGGGACGAAGCGATGGAATTCAAAGCTTCTCTGCGAGATGATCCGTTGCCGCGGTACCATGGAAAGGATAGAGTAGCTCTGGATCTACCCCTTTTTGTTCGAGCGCCTGCAATATTTTCTGGGCATGTGTGGTCAATATATCAGTTAGCGTTTTTCCGGGACCGAGCTCTCCGGGGACGCAGATGATATGATCTGCTGACGCATCCATGCCGACACCTTGCATCATCGTGAGCTGCCGTATCGCCAGAGGAGCCATTGATTCCGGTATGAGACAGAGAGCACGAAAAAGATATCCCAATGCGCGCGGGGCGTACATTTCCGGATATGCGACATTGTCTCAAACCGTTTCTTGTTGGACGTCATTGTTTGCGATGACTCTTTTCCCGCTAGTTCCAAAGAGCGCGGTATCGAGCTCGCGATCGGTGACACCGATCGCGGGTCATCTGTCAGAACAATATTCGGGTGTCGGTGTCGACGGGGGGAACGTGAAAGCATTCATAGGAAAGAAAGAAAAAGGGATAAAAAAAACTCCGCCGTTGAGCGGAGCTTTCGTGATGCTATTTTGCTACATCGACAAACTGCTCCGCTCGGACCCGAGGAGAAGAATAAGCACGAGAATGACGACAGAAGCTGTATGCATACTGTAGTTTACCGAAGTAACGAGTGCAAATTATTCATTTTTATACCAAAGTCAAATATTTTTTGTCCAGAGTTTTGCGGAATTTATTACGCCTCCTAAAACTCCAGCACCGAAAACACCTCCTCAAACGTCGTCTTTCCCCGCATTGCCTTCAGCACGGCGTCCTCTCGCATGAGGATGAGATCTTCATCCCGGGCGACCTCCAGGATTTTCTGGGGGCTCGATCCGGCGCGGATGGCATCACGCACCCGATCCGAAAAGATGAGCACCTCGTAGACACCCACGCGCCCGCGATAGCCTGTGTGTCCGCATGCTTCGCAGCCGGTGCCGCGATGGAGGGTGTACCCGTTCTTATTTGCCTTTCGGACGGCGTCCATGCCGAGCTCGGACATGATATTCGCGATGACGTGATTTTGATGAGAGTCGGCGGGCTCGCTCGTCCGACAGTGCTCGCAGATGCGGCGCACGAGTCGCTGGGCGACGATGATGTCGACACTCGATGCCAGGACATGCAGCGGCAGTCCCATATTCATGAGGCGTTCGACGGTCTCGATAGAGCTTTTCGTATGCAGTGTGGAGAGGACGAGGTGTCCGGTCATGGATGCCTGTGTCGCGATTTTGGCGGTCTGGATATCACGAATCTCTCCCACCATCACGACGTCGGGATCCTGTCGCAGCACGGCTCGCAGCCCCGCTTCGTACGTATAGCCGTCGCGCTCGTCGACCTCGGACTGGACGATGCCGGGCAGCTCGTACTCGACCGGATCCTCCAGGGTGATGATTTTTCGGTCGGTCGTATTGAGTGCGCAGAGCAGACTGTAGAGCGTCGTGGTTTTTCCCGAGCCGGTGGGACCCGTCACCAGGATCATACCATGCTTTTTGTTCATGACTTTGTCGATCGCCCGTTTCGCCGTCCACATGAGTCCCAGCTCCTCGACAGCCGGGATCGTGCGTCCGGAGTCCAGTACGCGGCAGACGACGGTCTCTCCGTAGGTGGCGGGGAGCGTCGAGACGCGGACATCCAGGCGGGTACCATCGTCATCGACGATTCGATATTTCCCATCCTGGGGAATGTGTGTGATGTTGATTTTGAGCTCGGCTTTGTATTTGATGCGTTCCAGTACCAGTTTGTACGCCTTTTTTTCGAGGGAAAACACCGTGGCGAGTCGACCGTCGACGCGCATGCGTATCCGCACGTCGTGCTCCGCGATCTCGAAATGGATGTCCGAACTCCCGAGTGTCAGCGCGCCCCGGGACAGCAGAGAGAGCGCGAGATCGCTGTTTTGCTTTAGCAGAGCGTTTCGTACGCTGCGCTCGAGCTCGCTAAATCGAGAATCTCGTAAAGAATTTATATCTGTATCGGACATGAAACGGTCGGTGGTAGGAATAGTCATTCTATCATATGCTCCCGGATTTATGCAATTTCCTCTTCTGTAAGGATGATCATTAATCTGATACTGATATAGTTGAGAGTTGCTTGTATCATCTTTTTTATGCCGACACTCCTCCCGCTCGATGCCTCCGCACAGCTTCAGATGCAGCGCGCTCGCGAATTTTTACCGGACACCGTCTCTGTATCCGCTATAGAAAAACTCTCGATGCCCGAGCGAGTCATCGAGGTCGCCATCCCGCTCGTGCGCGATGATGGACGCGTCGAGCTGTACCGTGGATATCGCAGCCAGCACTCTCGCGCCCGCGGTCCCGCGAAGGGCGGTATTCGCTATCATCCCGACGTCTCTCGCGAGGAAGTAATCGCGCTCTCGATCTGGATGACGCTGAAGACGGCGGTGCTGGATCTGCCGGTCTGAGGAGGAAAATGAGGTATCGCCGTCGATCCGAAAACCCTCTCGAATCGAGAGCTCGAGCGCCTCTCTCGGGGGTACGTACGCGCGATCGGCGCACAAAATCTGGGTCCCGCAGTCGATGTGCCGGCACCCGATGTGAATACAAATCCGCAGGTCATGGCGTGGCTTACGGATGAGTACGAGCGCCTGACGGGACGAAATGCGCCGGGTGCATTCACGGGAAAACCGCTCTCGCTCGGCGGCAGTCTCGGCAGATCCCGCGCGACGGCGTACGGCGGATATTTGGCGCTCTGGCGACTATACGAACGCAAAGATACGACGCTTCAGGGAGCGACGGTCGCGATCCAGTGAGCAGGCAATGCCGGACTGGAGATGGCACGCTATCTGACGCAGGCGGGCGCCACGGTGGTGGCGATATCCGATTCGCGTCACGCGATTTTCAGTGAGAGGGGGATAGACGTCGAATCTGTCGCCGCGACAAAATCGGCGCGCCGTTCGCTTGATTCGCTCCCTGCGGATGCCATCATCACCAATGATACACTCCTAGAGCTCGCAGTCGATATCCTGATCCCGGCAGCGATAGAAAATCAGATCCACGATGATAATGCCGCAAACATCCGCGCGAAGACCATCCTGGAGCTCGCAAACGGTCCGACGACGCCCGCCGCCGATCCCATCCTCCACGAGCGTGGAATCGAAGTCGTGCCCGATATTCTCGCGAATGCGGGAGGTGTCACCGTCAGCTACTACGAGCAGGTGCAAAATGCCCAAAACGAATACTGGACGACGCACGAGGTCGATGAAAAACTTCGTGTGCGGATGACCGCGGCATTTGACGCGGTGTATGATCACGCGCATACACACGGCACCTATATGCGAAATGCGGCGATCGCCATCGGGATGGAGCGCGTCGCGGAGGTGGTGGCGGTGAGGGGATTCGGGGGATAGATCGTATGAAAATCGGTCGCGATTACTCTAGTGTTTTTATGGGGTCACTGACGATAGAGCATGCTTTGATACATCGAAAGCAAGCTGAGTAGCTCGCATGCACGAAAGCATCACACTCAAGCAAAGCATCACACTCAAGCAATGGAGTCGAATTTTTTCGCGGATATCCGCGTCATTATTTCGTTGTCAGTATCATTGTCAGGAAAAATGCTCTTCTTTATACATTCCACCGAAAAACCACCGGTTTACTAACCGGTGGATGGAGAGCTTCCGGAATCTTCTTTACCCGGATAGAATATTCTCTATGGAACTACGCCGACAGAAGTAATTGCGTCTATGTTTCCACTGTCGGCGTAAATGAGGCTACTATTCGAAAATACATAGAACACCAAGCAAAAGAAGATTCTAAACAAACAAAGCTGATACTGTAGTCGCACAAGCGACTACGAAAGCCCCCGGTCTACCGACCGGGGGCTGTTTACACTTCATACTTCCCCCGAAAAATCCCATGCCTCCCGACGGGGATATTTATGGCGTGTTATTTGCTTAGTTGCAAATCGAAAATTTTAGGTAATTGCACATGAGATGAAAATTTTGACACGCATGTCAAATGATCAAAATCAGATATTTCAAACTCTCGAAGTCTCAAATAGATAGGCTCATCAAAGCTTTTGTGCTCGAAATTCCGGCTCTTCTGGCTGCGGAGTTTGCCCGGATACATCGAAATACCGCCCGCAAGTTCTTTACAAAGATTCGTTTGCGGATTGCCAAAAAGACCATACGAAGCGTCGAAAAGCTCTCAGGAGAACAAGAAATTCCTTATGAACTACAACGGAATTTCCAAGAAAAACTTTCTCTCATACCCCTAAAGAAATCGAGTGGAGATCTCATCATCGCAAAGATATTGATCTGAAGGGAAGCATGAGGAGAATGGTATAGTTTTTCGTGTGCAATTGCCGAAATAATATCTTTTAGACAAGAGCCAAAACAATTACTGGGACGTATGAATGTCATCTGAAATTCATCCGAATCAGGACTACATTTCCGATATTTCCAACAGTGATCCGAGAAGACTCTCTTTCCCCGGCTCATAATCCCCCGTGATCCACGTGCGCACGCGCTGAGTTTCCTGCAGAGAGAGGCTGCCGCGGTGGCGTTTTTCTCCCATCGCCTGGCTCGTCACGAGCTGCGCGAATATCGGAAAAAACGGCTTTTTCACGAGCCCAGAGACGAAATCATCCGCCTGCGCATACTCGACGAATACCCGGATGAATACCGGGAGCGTACCGGTATCGCTCTCACGTACGAGCTTTAGGAGTCCGTAGAGCCGTCCGAGCGAGAGGATATATCCCTTCGTCACGACGAGATGCAGCGCCTTTTCGAGCGGATCGTTTGCAGTCAGCCAGAGCTTTTTCGTCTTTGCGATGGTGCGATATCCGGCTGTCACACGCGCCTCTACGATCTCATCGAGGAGCTTGTGATAGGCAGCGACGACAGAGAGTCCGTCGAGCGCGGGATTTTTTGTCTGGGCGTAGTGAGCGATCTCGGCATTGACCAGATACGAGAGCGCCGATCGAGGCAGCCGGGTGATACCCTGCGTCCCGAAATACCGCTCGATCCGCCGCGTGATCAGCGTCTCCTGATGCTCGCGAAAAAACTCATCGCGACTCTCCGAGCTCAGGTGCTGGGCGCGTCGTCGGGAGATCCGGCGGATCTCCTCCTCGACTTGGCGACGCATCCAGTTTTGGCAAAATTCGAGCTGTCGTTTCAGCGTAGCGTTTTCGGTTTCGAGCTCGGTGATGCGGGCATTTTCGGGCATTAGCGCATAGGGGAAATCGGAGTGGATTGTGCGGTGTTTTTGCTGTTTGCGATCCGATCGATAAAGAGAATACCGTCGAGGTGATCGATCTCGTGCTGCACCACATGCGAGGCAAATCCGCGGATCCAGAGCGTGACGACTTTTGCTTGGGGATCGGTGTAGCGGACTTTGACGGCGTCGGGACGCGTCACCCGGTCAAATACTCCCGGAAGCGACAGACACCCCTCCGTCTCGGTACTCATCGTCGGTGCGTACTCCAGCACCTCCGGATTTATCATCGCGACGGTGCGTGCGCTCTCATCGTCGCGCGCGCGAAAAAGGGTCGCGACAAGTATCCGCACGCTCTCGCCGATCTGCGGCGCCGCAAGTCCGGCACTCCCGTTTTCGAGATTTTTGACATAGCGCACCATCTCTTCGGCGAGGCGGGCGTATGCCGAAAATTCTGCCTGATCCACGGGACGACACACTGTGCGCAGGACGGGATTATCGGCCCCCGTGACGATGGTAAAACGACGTGCTATCATGATGCAAATCCTATCGAAAAGCGTGAAAATGGCAAGGGGGTCGATTTTGCAGGACTATGCAGCCTGTTGTAACGGCTCAGTTTCGAAAGATCCGATTCGGACACAGCTTTCATTGGTATTACTCAGATCGAGAATAAAACCGAACGTGCTCAAAAAGACGGTAAAATCCCGCTGGAATCATGCGTAGAATTTCTTGCTTTCCTCGAGCTGCGAAAGTGTGAGAAGAGAAGCATTCATGTCTTTTTGTAGCCAAAAGAGCAGTACGACCAGGAAAAATGATCCGAGTCCGGAAGTACTTTCGGCTCTGTCGAGACTGTTTGATGACGCAAAAGCATGAAGACGCGCAACTGTTTGCGAGGCAAGTGTATTGATCCCGATTCTTGCTACTGCGAAAGCGCTATGATCAGCATCCACATGACGGAGTGTGATCGAATATTCATCGCATTCCGACTCTCGGACAATGCAAAGCTCAAAGGTATTCGGATGGTCTAAAATTGTTGTTGCAAGCCTTCTGAATTTTGGAGGGAGCGTATTTATTTTCTGGCATGATCGTGCTAAGCCGACGAGCAAGTGCGAGGTGGAAGCAGGAAGTAAGGGCACCGGATGAGTCAAAATATGTTTTATTTTAGATACAAAAATATGTCTGTCGAATCTATCCCCCCGGATTCGACGAGACGATCTGCTCCTCGAAATACGAGGCGAGCACCTGGATACCGACATGATCCGCTCCCGCGAAAAATAGTCATTGTCCTACCGCGCTATTCAGGAGGATGAATTTTTCTTGCTCCGTCAGTTTGAATGTGCCGGCGAGCGCATCGATGGATGCGGGCGATTGCTTTAGCAGGAGCTGTATCGCCGAGTTTGTCACGATGGCGCGACCGTACTGATTATTCATAAAGTCTTCGACGTCCTGTGTGATCGTCGTGATGCCGAGTCCGTATTTTCGAGCGCGCTTTACGAGTCCGTGCAAAAATTTTGCCGAGTCGTCGTACTGCATGATGTTCCACGCTTCGTCCACGACCAAAAGGCGTTTTCGGCTGGAGCTTCGTGTTTTGTTCCAGACGTATCCCAGCAGGATGTACATGGCGACGGGACGGAGGATCTCCTCCAGATCACGCACGCTAAAGACGACCAATCCCTCCCCGAGCTCGATATTTGTCGGCTCTGAAAATATCCCCGCGAAGACCCCCGTGACGTATTTTTCCAGGCGCTGGAGGATCGATTTGCTGCCGTCGATCGTCTCCAGCACACTATAAAAATCCTTCATGACCGGCATCTCTTTTCCGCGTACGTCGTCGTCTTCCATCGTGATGCCTTTCAGACTGTAGGTCGTCGTGAGCGCCCGCTCGATGATCGACTCCTCTTCGGGCGTACATTTGCCGAGCATGACATTCATGAGACCGATCAGATTGATGATCGCCGAGCGCAGCAGATCGCCCGGTTTCGCTTCGTAGTCGCGCATGGGCAGCGGCAGATCAAAGGGATTGATCCGTTCGCCCGAGTTGAGATTGATATTCAGATACGCACCGCCGACTTTGTCTGCGAGGGGCTTGTACTCGTTTTCCGGATCGAGGACGATGACGTCCGTCCCCAGCATGAGTGTCCGCAGGATTTCCAGCTTTACGGCAAATGATTTTCCCCCTCCGGATTTTGCAAAGACGACCATGTTGGCATTTTCCGTCCTAAACCGATCGAAGATGATGAGCGAATTATTGTGCGTATTTATCCCGTACAGTACGCCATCATCCTGCGACAGCGATGACGATGTAAAGGGAAATGTCGTCGAGAGTCCGCGTGTGGAGATATTTCGATAGACGCCCACCTCGTCGCGCGCGAACGGACCCGTCGCGATGAATGCCTGCTCACTTCGCAAGAGTGCTTGCTTCGTCAGGATATTGCGTCCGGAGAGCACACTGTCCAGCTGATTGCCGAGTCGGACGAGCTCTTCTTCGCTCGCCGCGTAGATGGTGATGTAGATGGAAAAATGAAAGTAGCGCTCCTGCCCGCGTGTGAGACTCGCCCGCAGCTCCTCGACGTCCTGGATTTGCGCGTCGAGCGCGGGGTCATTGAGGAGTCACTTGTCCTGATTGAGCGATCGCTGAGAATACAGCTCCGTCAGTCGTTTTTTCAGATAACGCATGATATGTGCCGACTCTACGGGATATACGTAGATGGACATGTCAAATTTCACGTCCCAGTTGATGAGAGGCGAGAGCCAGTTTCCCTCCAGAAAATCCGGATACGCATACGTAAAAAACGATCGTACGTAGACGTCGCCGATCCGCAGCTTTGTCGCATCCACCTTCATCATGGCGGGGGCGATGGCGTCTTTGACAAATGCAAGCGCCTCGCGATACGCCTTTTCTCCCGCTTTTATTTCTTCTGCTTCTTCTTTTTCGAGCTTCTTTTTTTCGGATTTCGAGAGCGGTTTTTCTTCGCTCGACTCTACGCTCGTGTCTTCTTTCGCATCTCATTGGGCTTCTACGGCTTTGTCTGTCGACTGTTCCGGAGTGTCGATTTTTACCGACGCGGATGCACGCTCCTCCTGACGCACTCGCAGCTCTCGGTCGAGATCCAGCGCATCACCGGTATAGGTACGGGAAATGAGATCCTGAAGTGTCGTCTCGGGCATAGTGGCATTCCGCGAAGAAAGCATTGTACTCGAGAGCGCGCAAAAACACAAACAAAAAGACTCTCGCGGATGGGTATTGTATTTTCGACACTGCTTCCTGGAGAGAGGTGCTATTTGCATTGCAGCTGTCGAGTGGGATAGCTATCGTGCCTCAAAAAATTTTCACATACAGCTTTCACATCATCCTACATAGATAGGATTTTCTAAATGGATGAATCGGGTGTCATCGGCAATGCCGGATGTTTCGAAGTACTCATGAGTGATTGAAAAGTTTTTTCGTCGAGAGGAAAAACATGCGCAGTCTGAGGCGTATCGGGAAGTAATGGAATAATTCATAGTTGCCCCATTATACACGGGAGTGCTTGCGTTTCAGGGCATTTCTCCTACAATTACCGGCACGCTCCCGGGCCCGTAACTCAGTTGGTAGAGTGTTTCCATGGCATGGAAGAAGTCAGGGGTTCGAGTCCCCTCGGGTCCACCAAACGAAATTTCAAACAGTCCAATCAATACGATATGCACCCCTCCGTCTCCATCATCACACTCGCTGTGTCCGATCTTCGGACGTCGATTGATTTTTATACCCGTCTCGGACTGGAGCGGACGGACGAGGGCGACCCGGCATCCATCGCATTTTTCCGGATCAATGCCGGGTCGATGCGCCTCGCACTCTATCCCGCACCGGCATTTTCCCAGGATGTCGGTACGAGTATCGAGCAAAAAACCGGGCTTTCTCGCATGAGTCTCGCGCACAATGTGAGCTCGGAGGCGACTGTCGATCGCATCCTCATCGAAGCCGAGCAGATAGGAGCCACGATCGTAAAGCCGGCAGAGCACGTGTTTTGGGGTGGATACTCCGGGTATTTCGCCGATCCGGACGGATACCTGTGGGAGGTCGCGTATGCACCCGGGTCGTTTGACGGATTCGAGCTGGGCGAGTAGGATGCCGGTATCTACTTTTCATCGAGACGGTGTATGGCGCAGTATCTTCAGATTTGGCTGTCTGCAGAGGATGACAGGCGGGCACACACCATTCTCGACACGCTCGTCTTCGCACGGTTGCTTCTGGGTGGGACGATCCTCGGTGGTAAATTGCTCTGCTGGCAGAAAGATGAAAAATGAAATACCGGTACGTTCCCGGTTTTACTTTTTTGAAAAAATCCCTATAATCCCGCCACGATTTTTTGCAGCCGTAGCTCAGTTGGATAGAGCGCAGCCCTGCGAAGGCTGAGGTCAGAGGTTCGACTCCTCTCGGTTGCACCATGAAAGCAATTTGTCCGTTTTGAGAAAGAACGGATTTTTTGTATCAATTTCATTCTCCCATAGAGGAGTCGAATCCGAACGGTCGAGCAAATGCGAGACGAGGCGTGCCTCGGATGGCACGCCGAGAGTGAGGAGAGGCGAATGCGCCGGAGAGCATTCGACTCCTCTGTCGTTGCACCATGAAAGCAATTTGTCCGTTTTGAGAAAGAACGGATTTTTTGTATCAATTTCAATTTTCCCATAGAGGAGTCGAATCCACAGTGTGACAAGCATCATCCGGAAGTATTGTAATTCTTTCTCTATAAAATCTATACTTTGACCATGCTTCGCGACGCCTGCAAAATCGGATTTGGTATATTTCCCGATTGCTCATGATCGATAAATATCCGAAGTATTGCATTCTCTCGCTTTTCCTCTATACTGTCTCGCACTCTCTGGAAGGATACTCAAGAGGCTGAAGAGGCGGGCTTGCTAAGCCTGTAGGGTGCCGTAAGGTGCCGCGGGGGTTCGAATCCCCCTCCTTCCGCCAGTGATTGCCATGAACGGATACGATCTCCTCGACGGGAGATTTTTATTGTTTGTTCGTATAGCTGTCAAGACAAGTACTATACTTGGTTCGAGCAGGATTCACGGCCCCTTTTGCATATGACTGAGAGTATGTGACCGTGAAAAACATACGCGAAAAATCACTCGAATCTCTATTTCAAAACAAAAAATTCAAATACGCGTTATTTCGTAATCTGGGCTTTCATTGCCAAAATCTGCAATGCAATCGGTATATTTTCATAAAAAAACATTTGACATTATACCCCAGGGGGTATATACTGGGCGCATGAAAGACTGTAGAAATATCATCTCCCGATGTCGCCGCCTGCGTGGGCAGATCACTGCACTGGAGGAGCGTATCGAGTCCAGCGACTCCTGTGCTGAGATCGTCTCGCTCGCACTCGCGGTGGACAAATCATTTGACTCGCTCAAACGCGAGCTCATGAGAAACGCGCTTGAATACGAGTTTTCTCTCGCTCCAGAGGAGCAAAAAGAGCGCGAGAAACTGCAAAATATCCTCAAACTCGCCAATTCTTAATTTTCATCCATGTTTGGTATTCAGTACGCTCCGATCATTCCCGGTCTCGAAATCGACGGACAACCCGCGCCCTATCCCGTCGTCAATGAGCGCGCGATCCGCGCCACCGCCGGTATCATGTTTGTCATCGGATTGTCGACGTTTTTGTATGTCCAGCTCACTCGGGATTTTACGCCGATGTATTTTGTTGTGCCGCTCTTTGCGCTTGATTTTTTTCTCAAATCCGTGTTTACGCCTCGATGGAGTATCTTCGGATTTTTTGGTCGGCTCATCGTGCGCGGTCAGCGTCCGGAGTGGGTCGGCGCCATCCAAAAGCGATTTGCGTGGTCAATCGGTCTGGTGATGGCGCTCACCGTCCTCACGATCACTGTCGGCTTTGGGATTCGCGGTGTGCTGCCTATGGCGTTTTGTGGAGTGTGTCTGACATTCATGTGGCTCGAGTCGTCGGCGGGTATATGCGCTGGATGCAGAATATATTCGTGGCTGCTCGCGCGCGGCATCATATCGATGCCCGAGTATCGTCCCGCGTGTCCGGGTGGGGTGTGTTCTCTTTCGAAAATAAACTCCGACTAATTTTTGTTGATTGATACGATATGTTTCTGAGATACCGTCTCAAAGAGAACGTGAATAATATGCTCCAGCTCGAAATTTCGCTCTGTCTTCGATCGCTTCGTCGCTGCAAAATGAGCGCCCAGCTGCAATAATTCATCATTTCGCTCCGGCACGCTCGAAAATGCGATGATGATATCAGCGTCAATATCGCCAATCACATCCGCGCCCGTGAGTCCGTCGAGATCCAGCCAGTAGTCCAGAAACAGCAGATCCCAGTGCCGACTGACTGCTCTCTGCACTCTGTCCGCATGACGAAATTCATACGCTGATACCACACCATCGAGTGCGTTTCGTATCTGGGAAATGCCGTAGGATTTGTCGTCGAGGAGGCAGATGGAGAGCATAGACTGCGTGAGAGAGCGATGGTCGATCGTATGCATGAGGACACCGAAAGCACACACAACCGCTCCATTATACGACGAAAGATTTGAGAAACCACCCCGTTTCTGGTACACTCGTTCGTATCACATCGCATGTTTTTTTCCATGCCTCCTCTTCTGCTTTTCGCGCTCTTTATCGTTTTTTGTCTGTACGCTTTTGCGGGGGTGTCGTTTGCGCCGTGGGTACCGACGCGCGCTCGGGATATGGGACGAGTCCGGGATATCGTCGATCTGAGACCGGGTGAAAAATTGTATGAGCTCGGCAGCGGCGAGGGGCGCATCACACTCGATATCGCCAAACACACGCCGGACGCGAGGTGTACCGGTATCGAGTTTTTTCCATTTCTCTGGCTCTGGTCACGCATCGAAAAATACCGGCGCGGTACCGGGAATGCCCGGTTTTTATGGGGGGATTTTTTTCGCTATGATCTCTCGGATGCGGACGTGGTCTTTTTTTTCGGCATGCCGGACAAGCTGCGCAAAAACAGCGCTCTCCTCACAAAGCTCGCACGCGAGTGTCCCGACGCCCGGGTCGTCTCTTATGCTTTTGCTATCGAGGATTGGACGCCCGAGACAGTCGATCGTCCCGACGAAAACTCGCTGCCGATATACCGGTATCGGATCCGTACAAATTTGCCTATACCGGAAAACGAGTATAATACGAAAAATTTTACCGGTACCGATGCGCTGCGTAAAGTGTAAAAATCTCGATACAAAGGTCATAGACTCCCGACTCGGCGAGGAGGGTCGCGCCATCCGCCGCCGCCGCGAATGCGAAAAATGCGGCGCTCGATTTACGACGTTCGAGCGAGTGGAGTTTATCAGCTTTATGGTGACGAAATCCGACGGCAGAAAAGAAGTCTACGAGCGCTCGAAAGTCCAGTCGAGCATCCTCAAAGCCTTCAACAAACGAAACGTCGATCATGCGAAAATCGAGCAGCTCATCAACGAACTCGAAAACGAATGGGCGCAAAACAAGCGCGGCATCACGTCCAAACGTATCGGGCGCGACGTGCTGGGGAAGCTGCGGGATATCGACGAGGTGGCGTACGTCCGCTACGCCTCGATTTACAATAATTTCGAGGACATTCAGCATTTTCTGGAGTTTATTCGGGAGGAGTTTTCATAGCAAGAAAGCGCACAATCGCTGCCCACTAGTATGGGAATGCTATCTTATAAATACTTAAAAATTATTGTCAATAAATTTTTGTTTGCTTGGAAAATTCATAGTGACTATACTTCCAGAGTTATTTTTTTATTCTGTACTATGCCAGAAGCAAAAGAGCGTTCGGAAGCTCCTGAAAGTCCTGAGGGGAGAATCGATTCTATAGAAGCCAATTGACTCGTGTATAATATTGGAGATCGTGTCGCATTTCATGATGCACACGCCTGACAGGATCACGTGGCTGATTGAACTATTCGTCGTTTTATCAGGGATGGCGAGGAATATTTAGTGGTCATCGCGACACCATGAGGAGAAATCACAGTACCGTCATATCACGTTTTTGAAAAAGCTGAACAGCCGTCGCAGTCTAAACAGCCGTCGCAGTAAAGGCGGATTTTGTTTACAGCACTTCTCTAAACAAGAGAAGTGTTTTTAGGTTTCATCTATGAAACTCTTTTTGGACACACTCGGACCCACCGCATTCGCTTGCTTGCTCACCGACTGATCGATCATCGAGCGCATAGAGTGGGATTCGTCGCTGCGCGAATACGATACCCTTTTGCCGAAAATTGACGAGCTGCTAAACAAGCGACAGTTTACGACTGCGGATATCGACGGCATTATCGCGGTCGTATGACCCGGCAGCTTCACGGGGATGCGGACGGTCGTACTGACGATAAACGCCATCGCCTACGCCCGCGGTATCCCGACGATGCCGCTGGATGTGGACACGCTCGGCGACGGACTCGGATGGGGGTATCCCCGTATCCGCTCGGCTAATCGGCGGGAGGTCATGATCCGCGATACCGCCGACAGCGAAGCGCGATACGTGGCGATGGACGATATCCCGCCGGGGCGCTACTGGGGGTATGCCGACATTGATGATGGACAAATGCGCGACATTTCGATAGAATGTCCGCGAGACTACGACCGATTTTTCAGGACGCTCGTATTCAGCCCCGCTCCTCATCGCATCGCACCCCTCTATGTGAAACGACCCAATATCACCCTGATCTCCCGAGAAAAAACGCCCGGGATTCATCTACTCCAGCAGCGCCCGGGATAATATCACGACGGTCAATGTACGCCATCTGCGCGACGGCGAGCACGCCCAGCTCGTCCTGCGGCGGCACTGGATCGTGTATGTATTTTTATTTGTTTGGTTTGTCGCTCCCGTCGTCTTTACGATCGTCGTATTTTCCTGGTGGGGAGCGATTGCCGGTATCATCGGGAGTGCGCTTTTGGGGCTTTTGCTCGTGTCGGTCTGGATGATTTTCCTGCTCGTGCTGTATATCCTCTGGATCAATCAGGAGCTGGATCTCTTTGTCATCACGACGGGGCGCATCATCGGGATCGAGCAGCTGTCGTTTCTAAATCGGACGGTATCCGAATGCAATCTCGACGAAGTCCAGGAGGTCAATGCGCAGGCGAACGGACTGCTCGCCAATCTCCTCAACTACGGGACGGTCTATATCAGCACTGCGTCCGAGCGGTCGGATTTTTGTGTCAATCTCACGCCCGACGCCCTGGTCAATGCGCGCCATATCCTCAATGTCATCGATACGCATCGCTATCGTGCTCATGGCACACCGTCTGCGATAGGTGATGATCCTGTCGGGAAATAGCGACGTGCCGCGTGCTGGTATCGGATACTGTAGATGATGCCTCTGTGAAGCCGAGGATTTTTGTTCTTCGGGCATATCGGACGCTGTGGATACTCGCTCATACCCGCATGTTTTGATTGCCTGTCCGGGAAATTGAAAATTTTACAGGAGCATCCATGAAAACAATTCTCCCGTTTGGGAGAATTGTCTCGATGGAGTCCTCGGTAGTATCTATGTATTTGTCGAGCCGTCGGTCTCGTCGTTCCCGGCTTCATCCGACTCGGTCTCGTCATTCTCATCGGATTCGTCATTTTCGTCTGCGTCGGAGGTCTCATCGTTCTCGTCACTATCCTCCTCCTGTGCTTCATCATTGGCGGTTTCGTCATTTTCATCGCTTGCTTCTTCGGTATTGTCTTCATCGTCTTCGCTCTCATCCTCGTTTTCGTCTTCACTGTTTTCAGTGTCTGCAGTCTCATTTTCATCATCGCTCTCTGCTGCATCCTCCTCCTCACTGCTCTCGTTTGTGTCTGCTGTGTCTGCATCCTCGCTATCCTCGTCCTCGTCCGTCGTGCTCTCGCTTGCTTCGTTTTCATCATCCGTATCCTCGCTCTCTGCTGCATCCTCACTGTCTGTCTCATCGCTAAATATCTCGTCTATGAGATCCTCATCGGTATGGTCGTCCACCCGCATCTGCAGATAGTCGCGGATCTCAGTGAGAAATATTGCCCTTTTGGTGCCGGCGGTCGTATTTTCTATGAGTGCATCCACTCGTACGATGACTCGCTCGAGTACGGCGGTGTAGCGATCGGCGGGGATCTCGTCGAGCCTCTCGTCGAGTTTTTCCTGCAGTCTCTGCGAGAGATATCGAAATCTGCGTACGCCAACACGCTGCATAGAGGCATCCTCCGCACTGTTTTCATACGCATTTTCCGGGCGATTTTGCATGGTATCTCGTCCGGATCCGTAGCGTCTGTGCATGTCCCCGCTCGTACTTGCGGAGCTGGCGGAGTCGGAGTATGCCTCGGGACACATGCGTACCGACTGGACAAATGTCGCTATTCCGTCGCTAAACTCGACTGTTCCCTCGATCTCGTCATCCGAGACGAATGTGAGGATGGTATCCGTTGCTTCATATCCTGCGATCTCATCGGAAAATGAAACCGTGACAGTGCCGTCACCATTTGAATATCCGGAGAGCGCTCCTCTGTAGATCGTATCATCCTGCGTATTTTCCACTCCGTCCCCGCCGACATTGACGATACGAAAATTTCCCTCAAATCCCTCTGCGTCGTATGCGGGACGCACATGCGCTGTGAGCGATCCCTGCCAGCGTCACATGAGTGATCCGGATTCGCAGCGCTCGTACGGACGCTGTTCGAAGTACATGCCGTCTTCACTCATTTCGATGTACTGTCCCTCGCTTTGCATACGCATGCCGTCGGGTCACATTTCCATGTATCCGTCGGGCGTGCGGGCTCGCATGCCATCCGGTCCCATGTACATATTTGGCGTACTGATGCCGTTTGGTCCGATCTGAGTATTTTCACCGTCCATCGAGGGCATCGGAGGCATGGGCGGCATCGGAGGCATGGGAGGAAACGAACCGGGATTTTCTCATAAAAATCCCGATCCATTCATGGGCGGCGGCGGGAGACTGTTATTCGGGTTTTCCGGGGTGGTATCCGTCTGTGCAAACGCAACGACGGATGAAGAAAGCGCAAGCATGCACGCGAGCGCGAGAGCCGAGAGCTTCATGGGAGAAAGGAAAAAAGGTAAAACCGATCGCATCGATACGTATTCGTTTGTCTTCTTCGGTCGTCTTTTATGGATGAAAAACGATTTTCGATAGAGACGAACGAGAATATTTCACCATAAAAAATATATATTTCAAGGATATATTTGTATGATTTTTATAAATTTTTATGAGCTTTCTTTGCAAATATTATCGTCAGTGATTTGCTTTTTTCAAGGTGCTTGCGATCCAGTCTCTTGCGCTTTTCGGGATTATCGTTCTTCTTTTTTTGATGCGAGGGCGTAGAGATCTCGCGGCAGCCGGACAAAATCAACGACGAAATCAAGCATGAGCTGGAGGATGACGATCCCGGTATCGACCACGCCGACCGATACGCCGGCGATGTCGCGGAGGATATTTTCTCCGAGGGGAGACTCCTCCAGTCGCCTCACAAAATCGAATCGGTGCGATGCAAAGACGG
Organism: Candidatus Altimarinota bacterium; assembly: GCA_028277205.1. Classification (GTDB taxonomy): domain Bacteria; phylum Patescibacteriota; class Gracilibacteria; order BD1-5; family UBA2023; genus JANQGT01. The sequence goes on along the minus strand of JANQGT010000012.1, from coordinate 5,796 downwards.
CATTGTTTACTTCGTGCTCACGGCTCTCATTGAGCGTGACGACCTCCGCCAGCAGCTGTCTGCGCTCGTGCTCCGAGAGAGTGCGGATTTGCTCCACGAGCGCGATGATTTCCGCGCGCTGCTCATGCGTCATCTCCGGTATCTCCGAAGTAGCTTCGACGGTCGTCCTGAGCTCGTCGAGACTTTTCGCGGATGATACGAGCCCTTTCAGTCGATCCAGCTCGCCCGCGGTCAGTGCGCCGAGTCGTCGCTCCATCTCCGCTATCAGGGCTTCTTCGTCCAGTTTTTTTCCCTGTTCAGCGTACTCTCCGGCGCGCTCGGGCGATTTTGATCTACCATCGTGCTGCTCCGGTCATCGGGATCCGTGCGGGTGTTTTGCCATGAGAAAAATAAAAAAGTGTTAGTACTCGGACGATGTCGATTCGTCAGTATTGATTTTCGTACCAGTGTTTGCGGAGGGTGTCTCTTCGTGCTTTCAGGCTGCGGTCTCCCGCTCTATCGCAAATCGTTCGTGTGCCAGACGATCGCGCGCCGTATCGGCAAAAAAGCCGTTTTCATCATAGCGGATGACTCGCTCCAGCATGAGGCGCGCTTCTTTTGATTTTCCCTCGTGTATGAAAATATTGGCGCGTACGAGGAGTGCCAGCGGCTCATGACGATCGAGCGAAAATGCGCGATACAGCTCGCGTTTTGCTTCATTCATGCGTCCCTTTTCATACTCGATGCGTGCAGAGAGCGCATACAGACCCGCATCCTCCGGAAATCGCTTTATGCCGTTTCTCGCCCACTTCGATGCTTTTGACAGGATACGCTCCTCCAGTGCCGTCCATACGGCGATACGATAGTCGTTTGGTGTCGCGTCTTCTTCGTCCAGCAGATAGGCAAATACTTTCATCATGCTCTTCGTGTCGCCGATCTCATGGTAGTTGTGGATGAGCTGGCGCTCGAGGGCGGTTTTCGGCGTATATCCGTTGAGTATGGCGGTATTCAGATAGAGATTTGACGTGACGGGATCCCCCAGATGAAAATGCGACATGCCGAGCAAATAGCTTACTTCGGTATTTTTCGGATCGAGGACGTAGAGCCTGTGAAAAAAGTCGCGCGCTTTTCGATAGTTTCCGAGTCGGTAGTATGAGTGTCCCCCGATTTTGAGCGCGATCTGGTAGTCCGGACGGGATGAGATGATTTCCTCGGCGAGATTTCCGGAGACGGAGTATATTGTATTTTGCAGGATGGCACCTGCCAGTAGCACATTTCGATACTGGATATCGTCCGAGAGCTCATCGTAGGTGTCCAGGATTGTCTGCAGTGCATTCATGGATGCGCCCGTCCCCGTGTACGAGCGGATGGAGACCACGCAGTTGTGAATGCTCGAGAGGCAGAGGTGCATCGTACGAAAATACGCGTCTTTGTCGGCGGGCATTTCCAGTGCGTCGAGGACGTCCGGCAGACGTGAATTTTCCGTATACAGCAGTGCGAGGATATACTGCTCGCGCTCCCGCAGCGACAGCTCTCGGTACGGGATTTCGTCGTAGGTCTGCGCACTGTCGGCATAGTGTGCGAGCGCAAACTGTGTGCGTGCGATCTTTTTTTCGAGAGGGATATCATCGGGAAATGCCTGGAAAATCGCCTGATATTGAGCGAGTGACGCCTCGTATTCGCGAGTCAAAAAGAGATAATCCGCCCGCTCGAGAAGCGAACGATACGCCTCCTGTGATAGTGCCTGGGATTGTGTGTGCGGCGTGTCGGTCTCGCCCTCGCTCTCGGCTGTATCCGATGTGACAGCATTCCCATCATTTTCAAACAACATCGCTCCGCGCGCAAGTGCAGTCGATACGACACTCTCGGCACGTACCCCACCGGCTCTATCACCCGAAGCGTCACTGCAGGATGCGAGTACGAGACTCAGACACGAGATGATGCACGGGATGAAAATCGTTTTCATGAAAGAGAAAGGCATGACGCAAAGAGGCATCGATACGGTATTGTACCGTGTTTTTGTGATTTTGAAAAATTTTGACACCGAAGCCATATTTCATACAATTTTGCTACCCTGTCGGACTATGGAGAGATGGCAGAGTGGTCGATTGCAACGGTCTTGAAAACCGTCGTGGCGAAAGCCACCCTGGGTTCGAATCCCAGTCTCTCCGCCAGTTTTGTTTTTGATTTGGTGTTTTCGTGATGTTGTTGCGGAGGAGTTTCTTGGCTTTGCGTCCGCGAATTTCGTGGATAGACACTATGCGACATACCGGTTTCATAGCTAAACGATAGCCCCCCTCTACTCTGGAAACTGCGAGAGAAATACCTCTCGATCGACCCCGAGACTCGAAAGAAAATCCGCCGGCATCCGATCGAGTATCGCCTCTACCTCACCTCTCGAGAGATTTCGAAATGCCTCGATATCGATCGCGGGAGCGGAGCGGTGCTCGGTATTTGCGCCCTCGTTCGCATCGGACGGACTGGTGCCTACTCATGCTCACTCACGCACGACTCGTCCCTGCGTCGTCTCGGACGTACCTGATTTGGCTGCAGATCCGGATCATATCGCACTGACATCGGACGACTGGAGCATGGAGCGCATGATCTCATCCTGCATGTCGACGGCGAGATCGGCGGCGATGCCGGTGATATGCGGTGCGACCCGCTCCTGAAAAAAATCACTCGCATACGATCCGAAATCCGTATGCGGGAGGACGTACAGGTAGAGCACCACGATACTCGCGAAAATGCCGATGCGCACGAAAAACGAGATATTTCGGCGGCGCTGGTCGGCGCGCAGCATCCGATAGACGGCATCGAGTTTTTCCGGATCCGAGAGAGGCTGGCGGGACATAGTATGCGATATAGAGGACTGCAGCCAGTATATCCTACTCGTGTTTCGATGTCGAGTCCGGATGGGATCACGAGAGCAAAAATACTCCCTCCACCCGTCACGCGCCCGCATCACGCAGAGATCGCGCCATCGCATGGGCGGTCGCCCCGCTCGATATGACATCGTCTGCGATGAGGATGTTTTTTCCCCGCAGACTCTGGATGCTGTCGGGACGGATGCGAAATCCATCGCGCATATTCTCCAGGCGTTTTTCTCTGGAGAGGGGCGCCTGTTTTCGCCGAAAAAACGATGGACGAAAAACACCCGCAGCGACAGTGCCGACTCCGCTTTTCCCGATGATATCCCCTATCGGACTGCGCCCGAGACGCGACAGCCGGCGCAGTATCGGCGTCGTAGGGACGACGATGATCCAGGATGGGTCATACCCGCCGTATGTATACAGCGCCTGAAACTGCTCGGCGAATACGCGCTCGCGGCGATCGTCACGGACTGATTTCAGTGCCAGCAGGGACTCGCGGAGCGCGCCCTCATAGGGATTTGCTATGAGGATGCGATCGAGTGCATGGTCTCAAAAGGTGTCCCGGTAGTGCGCGGTCATGTCGACAATCCGTGTGTCTACAATGTCTACTATGTCGACATTGACATCATCGACAAAAACGTCCGAGAACACCGTGATGAAGTGTGAAACTATACTCACCGGCGCAGCAATTCGTAGAGGGAAAGCGCTCCGAATCCCGTACCCTCTTTTGGAAAAATGCCGCGAGCCTCTGGACGAAATGCGGGACCGGCGATATCCATATGGGTAAATCGGGCGCGCTCGACGAACGACGCGATGAATGCCGCACCGATGCTCGGACCTGTCAGGTACTTTCGGTTCAGGCTCCGGAGATCCGCGTTTTCGCCTTTGCATGCCCGTAAAACCCGATGATCAAACGGCAGCCGGCAGTACGCCTCCATCGTCTCATCCGAGAGATCGATCATCGCCTGGATGATCCGCTCATCATTTCCAAATATTCCTGCGTATTCGTACCCGAGCGCCCGCATGCATGCTCCTGTCAGTGTGGCGATGCTCACGATGGATTTCGGGGCGCAGTTTGCCTCCAGATAGCCCACGACATCGGCGAGCACGAGCCGCCCCTCCGCGTCCGTATGATCGATTTCCACGGTCTTTCCGGTGTACGATCGATAGATATCGTTTGGACGATAGGCGTTTCCATCCGGCATATTTTCCGCGAGTCCGACGGCGACGATCACATTCCACGGTAGTGTCTCCAGAGCATCTAGTCCCATCATCGCGCCGATGGCTGCCGCTGCTCCGCCCATGTCCATTTTCATGTCTTCCATGTCCTCGGGTTTTATCTGCACTCCTCCCGTGTCGAATGTGACGCCCTTTCCCGCGATGGCGATCGTGGGGAGCGTCGGATCGATCATGCGCTCCATGATGGCGACGTACGGCGATTTGGACGATCCGGCTGCGACCGCGAGCAGGAGCCCGAATCCCTGTCGTTCCAGCTCGTCTCGATCGAGGATGGTCAGCTTTGTGCGCGTCCACTCGTGCGACTGCAGCATCTGTACAAATTTCTCCGGGTACTTGTCGTTTGACGGCGTATTGACCAGATCGCGCGCAGCGTAGACGCCCGAGAGCACCTCCAGCCGTTTTTGCAATAATTCTATTCGCCCGGCATCGAGCTCTATGTATGAAAACGTACGCTCGGACTGTTCGGCTTTTGATTTGTAGGATGAAAAATCGTAGCTTGCGAGGATGAATATATCAAAAAATCCCAGCAGCTCGATATCATCGGCTGGCTCATAGCAGAGAAATGCCCGATGCTTTCCACCGCGGCGCACACTGTCGGCGAGCGCGTCCGCGTACTCCCGGTGTCAGCGATCGGGAAATATGAAATCCGCCGAGACATCATGAAGCTGATACCGGACGGTCAGCGCTTCTTTTCGATGTCGGACGCGCGCTTCCTTTTTGATCGTATCAAGCAGTGATTTCGGCAGATCGAGCTTTTCGATGCGCGCGATTGATTTTGCAGAGATGACGGGAATGGTGTGGTGCGTTCTTGCCTTGAGTCCGATACGCCGATGAAATTGACAGACCGCGTGTCTCATACTGCTTGGGCTAAACAAAAGCATTTCGAATACCGGTTTTTCGGTAGTTCATACCGGGCAGTGTACTCATGTTTTTATGCCGGGTCAAATTCTTTCCGGTATGATCGCACGCGGATCGCGATGAGGAAAAACAAGAGCGACTCAAAGAGTACGGCAAAGGAAAGAAAGCGCGCGTCGATATAGACTGCCGGCACCGTGAATGCGAGAAATGCGAGCGTGAAAAGACTCGATGCGATCGCGGTGGCGATCAGCGAGACAAAGAAAAAATACGACCGTCGGGCGAGTGCGCTCCAGCAAAGCGAAAGCTCTAAAAACGACAACAAAAATACCGTCGCGATCGCAAAGGCGTATCGCAGTATTTGCGTGTCCCCGGTATTCAAAAGGGCGGTATCGCTCATGTCTGTCGCGATCGGGAGCGCCGTATCGAAAAAGAGGGAAAATACCATCGTATACAGTGCGACGAGTGCCAGCCTATCGAGTGAATGCAGAAAAAACCGGGCGAGGACGATCGCTACCGGGACGACGGCGATGAGTGCCGGTATACGCGAATCCGCCGATCCAAAGAGCGCGATACCGGTCAGCACGAAAAGCGACCCCGACCATGTGATCGTCGCAAATTTTTCGAGGGCGCTGCGATAGCGACCAAAGAGCGGATGCCGGGGGACCAGCAGTGCCATCGCGACCGCATAGACTGAAAAAAACCCGGCAAGGTGCACCATGACGAAAGAAAAGTCCGGAAACAGGATATCGGAAAAACCGGTATGAAACCCTGCATTCAAGAGGAAAAATGCGAGCGCGATCATGGCATAGAGTGCACAGGCGAGCACGAAGAGCGTGCGCTCTCTGGT
>JANQGT010000004.1 GCA_028277205.1 Candidatus Altimarinota bacterium | reverse complement strand
TCGTACATGGGAAAATCCGGGATCCACGCGAATGCGAGCGCTCGCGCATCGGCGAGATCGTACCAGTCTCGGAGCGTGTTTCGTACGGTGCCGAGCACTTTCACGGCAGTGTCGTACTCGTCCGCCGCGAAAAAAATCATGTCGCCTGGCTTCGGCGACAACTTTTCCTGTATCGCCCGCAGCTCCGTATCCGCGAGAAATTTCAGGATGGGACTTCTGGCTTCCTCCGCCTCGTACACGATATACGCGAGCCCCTTGGCACCGGCACTTTTTGCTATCTCGGTCAGACTGTCGATCTCCGACCGAGTCATTGTTTTTGCTTCCAGTTTCATGGCTTTCACGACGCCTCCGCTCGCGACAGCACTGGCAAATACGGAAAAACCGCTCTGTCGAAAATCCTGCGTCATATCCTCAAACATCATGCCGAATCGGATATCCGGCTTGTCCGTGCCGTAGCGATCCATCGCCTCGCGATAGGGTATGCGCGTAAACGAATTGTCGGTGATATGCTTATCCGGTACGACCTCGCGCACCAGATCACGGATGTAGCCCTCTACGATGGCAAAGACATCATCCTGCTCTACGAAACTCATCTCGCAGTCGATCTGATAAAATTCGCAGCTATGGCGATCGGCGCGCGGATCCTCATCCCGAAAGCAGGGTGCAAGCTGAAAATAGCGATCGACGCCGCCGACCATCAGGAGTTGTTTGTACTGCTGAGGCGCCTGCGGCAGCGCGTAAAATTTTCCCTGGTGGATGCGCGACGGGATCAAGTAGTCGCGCGCGCCCTCCGGACTCGACACGGTGAAAAGCGGGGTCTGCACCTCCAGAAATCCCGCCTCGAAAAACCAGTTTCGGGTAAAGTGATTCATACGTGCTCGAAACTCGATATTTCGCACTGTCCGACCGCGGCGCAGATCCAGATAGCGGTAGCGCATGCGGATATCCTCGCTTGCGTTTGCATGCTCCGAGATCTCAAACGGAGGCGTCTGCGAACGCGTGAGGATCTCTGCGGTGTCGATGATGATCTCGATTTCCCCGGTTTTGAGGTCGCTGTTTTGCTGTCATTGCGGACGTCTCCGGACATTTCCGACGAGTCGTACGACGTACTCCGATCGAAACGTATCCGCGATTTTCCACGCATGCTCGGACTCCTCCGGATCGAAAACGGTTTGTGTGATGCCATACCGATCCCGCAGATCGATGAAAATAATGCCGCCGTGATCGCGTCGATTTGCGACCCAGCCGCAGAGAGTGATAGTCTCGCCGATGTGTGATGCGGACAGCTCGCCGCAGGTATGAGTCCGAAGCATATGCCAAAGCAAAAAGAACAATTTAGAAGTCTACGAAAAAGTCCCAGATTGGCAAAAAAATCCCTTGTTTGCTTTTGAAAAAATCGTCACGAAAAAATACAGGATGGCATCTGTCTTGGATGCCGTGCGTTTTTCAAAAGTCCCATTTTGATCGGAGGTTTCGTGTTTGATGGCGTCTGATCCCATCACAAAGACGCAATCATCATACCGGTAATATCATCTCTCGCAATCTGCCACTTGATTTCACGCACTCGTTTCATACCATGATTTGCATTGTCTTTATTTTCTCGGCTGTCATGCTCTCTCGATATCTTGATTGTTTTTCTCGCGTTGCGTATTCGACGATACTTCCGTACCGGTACTTTCTGCACTGGAGTCTGCATAAAATGGCGCTCTTTATCTACGCGACGATCGGGGGTATCGTGCTGTCGATCCCATTTCTCATCGGTGTGGTCGCAGTCTACTATCGTCTGCAGGATCGCTTGACTGCCGAGGTTATCCGGGATATCACGCTGTTTGCCGCCGGCGCGTGAGAGTCGCTGGGGCTCGCCGGATACGAATTTCTGGTGGAAAACTGGCGAGAGCTCGCCGTGGCGGTCCTCTGCGGACTCATCGCGTTTTCCATCATGGCGCTTTTTATCGCGTATGCGTATACGCTCTTGTTTCGGCTGCTGGACTCGTATCATCGCGGAGCGCCCCTCACTCTCGCCGACTATCCGTATCGATCGCTTCGTCGTCTCGGGACATTTGTCGCGCTCGGCGCTATCCAGGCGGTGCCGGTACTCGCAGTGCTCGTCGTGTGGGTGCTGGGGGTATTTCTCGTCGGGATCTCTCTGCCGCTGTCTGCTCTCGCCCCGTGGATCGTCAATCTATTGACACTGCTCGCGATCATCATCCTCGTCTGGATAGTTTTCCGGTTTGTCTGGGCGTATATCCCGCTCTCGATCTCGGATGAGCGTCTGTCGGCGCGCGCGCTTCAGAGCGGGAGCTGGGATCTTTCCCGCCTCAAAGTCATAAAAATCATCCTCGTCTCACTGCCGTTTTTCCTCGTGTTTGGCATGGCGCATACTCTGTTTGAGATGCTCGGGGACGGATATGTCGTCCACCTTGCCCGGTTTTTTCTCATAGACGGTCTCGTGTCCACGATTCTCTTTAGCGTTTATCGCGAGCTGCAGGCACATCCTTTTTTCATCGGGACTGCCATGCCCGCGAAAGCCTAAAGCAACAATAGCACTACGGCGCCGACGAGTGCGAAAAATCCGACGGGCGAGATCGCGAAAAATACCCCGATCAAAAATCCGGCGTCGTACATAAAGCCGTTGTTTGGTGTGGCGTACATCCCCACATCCGCGACCTGCCGGGCGAGCAGCGAGTACGGAGCGAGCAGTCCATGTCCGAATCCCGAGACGAATCCGTAGACTGCGTCTTCTTCTCGGGGGCTGATGGGATCGTCCCCGACGAATGCGCACGAGGACAGTGAAATGAGCGAGATGAGCATGAGTAACACCGATACGGTCCTTCGCATGATCGATATGAGGATACTGGAGGGGTCATGAGTATTTTATCAGAGATTTTTTATAGTGGCAATTTTTGCTTTTTTGTCGATATGCAAAATCGTGATATGCATCGGATTATTGTGATTATTTCATCTACTGGTCTGCATGTGCCTTTGCAATCTCTGAGCCCGAAAAGTCATATCCTCGCTTTACGCGCAATGCGGGAGTCGCCGAATCCTCTGCAATCTCTGAGCCCGAAAACTCATATCCTCGCTTTCTGATCTTCTCATTGGTGGATTTAGAGGAGTGAATAACCACTCCATTTTCTCATAAAATTGTTGTGAAAGCAACCTCCTCATTATCAATAAATCTCTACCCGCTCTCATGCTCCATATCCGACGATTGTCGATAGGAGAGTGCTTCGGAGATATGTGCGAGTGTGATGGTTTCACATGCCTCGATGTCGGCGATGGTACGCGCCACACGCAGGAGCCGAAAATACGCGCGCGTCGACAGGGAAAATCGACGCATCGCCCGATCCAAAAAATCCGCGCTGTCCGACTGGAGCTGGCAGTGTATTTCGATATGCGTATTTTTCATCTCGCTATTGGTAAAAATTCATGCATTTTCAAATCGCTTTGCTTGGATTTCACGGGCTTGCTCGACACGGTTTCGCAGTTCTTCGGAGGAGCTGGATTTCGCCCCCTCGCGTGCATCGCGGATCTCGTCGGTCTTGACTCGCGGCAGATGCAGCACGATGTCCATCCGATCGAGGAGAGGTCCGGACAGTCGGCGACGATAGCGCTCGACCTCGCGGGGCGAGTCGCGACAGGGGATCTCCGGATCGCCCAGATAGCCGCACGGACACGGATTCATAGCGGCGACGAGCTGAAATCTGGCGGGATAGGTACAGCTCGCATTTGCTCGGGTGATGGTGATCTCGCTGTCCTCCAGTGGCTGCCGCAGCGTCTCCAGCAGGCGGGTGTCAAACTCCAAAAGCTCGTCCAAAAAAAGTACGCCCCGATGCGCGAGCGAGATCTCTCCGGGTCCCGACTCGCGTCCGCCGCCGACGATACTGACGGCGCTCGCGGTATGATGTACCCGGCGAAACGGGCGACTCGCGATAAGCGGACTGGTATCGCAGAGCAGCCCCGCGACAGAGTAGATACGCGAGACATCCAGCATCTCCTCGAATCGCATGGGAGGCTGTATCCCGGCAAATGCGGAGGCGAGCATCGTCTTTCCGCTGCCGGGAGGTCCGGACATGAGGATATTGTGTCCTCATGCTGCCGCGATCAGGAGGGCGCGTTTTGCGCTTTCGTGTCCGATGACACTCGAAAAATCCACTGTACGCTCCTGTGTGCGTGATGCGAGTGAGGTGATGATATCCGTGTCTTTTTCTACGATGCGGAGGGGTATATCCTCCGACAGCATGCCCACCGCCTGCGAGAGCGTCTCGACTCAGACGACGTCGATATCGGGGATCATCGCCGCCTCGCGCGCATTTCCCGCCGGGACGAATATGCGAGCAAATCCCTGCTCCCGCGCAAAAATGGCAGACGGCAATACGCTCGCGACCGATCGAAGCGTGCCGTCGAGTGCGAGCTCTCCCAGAAAGAGGCTCGTATCCAGGAGTTTTTGTGAAAAGTCTCGCTGCCGCGCGAGCAGTGCGAGGGCTATCGGCAGATCAAATGCCCCTTTTTTGCGTACGTCGGCGGGTGCCAGATTGACCGTGATGCGCGCGATGGGAAATTCATAGCCGCTGTTTTTGATAGCAGAGCGCACCCGCTCCCGGCTCTCCTGCGTCGCCAGATCCGGCAGTCCCACGATGGAAAATGCCGGCAGTCCCCGTGCGATATCCGCCTCGATATCGAGCTGTACTCCCGACAGTCCGCGCATGGCGACGGAGTAGATGCGCGAAAACATTGCGAGATACTTACGAAGTTGAGAAAAATGATTATAGCGTGATTTACGAGAATACAATCGGAAAAAGCTCCTCATAGTGAATTGCTCTGAAAAGAGGAGGTTTTACGATTTTCTCGATACATAATTGCGAAACGACTCGTGAAAAGAGTGTCGTATTCCTTTCATTTCATTGACTGCTTTGTGATGATGGGACCTTTATCGCAGGCAGTCGTACTCTACAAAAATACTTTTTTCGTGCGAGAAAATTGCGTGTACGTATTTTCTGTACATGCCTTTTTTCATGATTGCATGCGCTCTTGAATTACATTCGTCCTCACTATCATTCGGATACTCTCCATCCACCGGTTAGTAAACCGGTGGTTTTTCGGTGGAATTTATAATTCGATTGTCATTGAGAATGACAAGCCGACTTTTGCGCGCATCCGAAAAATATGCTACGCTTGTGGCGAGAGACAAAATTTTCGTATGGATATTTCTATGTTCGAATTCATTCCCGACGCATCCGCGCAGATCGTCCGGACGCGCTCCGCGGAAAATCAAACCGGTACTACCACCGAGCAGCGCCAGCCCGACTCCGGCGACGAGGGGTCGTGGGATATCGGCGGCATGTTTCTGGAGTTTCTCGGATTTCTGGGGACGCTCATCGTCGTCGTCATCGCCACGTACGTATTTCTCAAACTTGTGCGTTTCGCATTTGAGCTGTATGCCGCAAAGGATCTCGTCTACCTGAAAGTCACACTCCCCCGTGCCGACTCGAAGCTCGACAAAGAGCGCGAGACGAAAAAAGACTTCAAGGAAAAAGTGGGGATCATGTCCATCGTCTACAAAGGGCTGCACAAAATCAGTGCCATCACCTTTTTCGAGACGATCATGGATTTTATTTTCCAGCACTCAAAGATGAGTCTGGAGCTCGTGTACGACGAGGGGCAGGTGCATTTTTTCGTCGTGTCGTACCGGTCGTACCGGTCCATCATCGTCCAGCAGGTGACGGCAAACTACCCCGATGCCGAGGTGCGTGAGATCCCAAAGGAAAAATATTTTCACCTCAAGCCGCGCGGATATACGCTGCGGGCGGCGAGCGTCGCAAAAGAATACGACGATATCTATCCCATAAAGACATTCAAATACTTCGAAGATGATCCGCTCTCGAGCTTTACAAACGCTTTCGGTGGACTCAATCCGGGAGACAAAGCGGTGGTGCAGATCGTCCTGAAACCGGTCGGTGCAAGCTGGAACCGGCATGCCAAAGCGGCGGCGGGACTGGTCGCAAAAGGAAACTATAAAAAGGGATACGGAAATATCTGGAATGTCATCGGAACAATATTTGCGCCTGTATACTGGATCATGCAGTTTTTCGTCGACAGTGAGGGGGCGATGCAGAGCATGAGCTCATGAAACAATCATCCCGGTGCGAGCGACGGTGATGCGTATAAAATATTCAACCAAGCGGAACAAGAGTCTCATAAAGCCGTCGGAGAGGCAGCGGGACAGCCGTCGTACTGTGGCGCATTTCGGATCCTGGTCGCGAGTGAGGATCCGGAAAAGGTTGATTCTGCGCTCAATAATCTCGTACTTGCCACGAGCATTTTTACCGACGAATACAACAACAAACTCGACAACCCCCAGATAGAAGACCTCTTCGCGCCGATCATCGCGCCGCTTCGGTATTTCGCGTACAAATACCGGCTCATGGGATTTTTTCAGTACGAGAGCAACTATTCATCCGACGAGCTGTCGACCATCTATCACTTTCCCGACATCACGTACAATCGCTCGCCGCTCATCCGCTGGCTCGAGTACAAAATGCTCCCGATCCCTCCAAATCTGAAGAAGATGAACGATCCGCTCATCATGGAGGACTACGAGCGCGATAGCACCGGAAACGTGCGCACCGAGGACGGATCGTATCTGCGAGTCGATGAAAACAGCAATCTCGTCCGGGATGAACATCGCAGTTTTATCACGACCACTGACGAGGCGGTGGAGATCCACACCGACTGAGCTATGAAAGGTAAGCCGAAAGACCCCGGAAAAATGCCCGTGAAAAAAGAGCATCACCGGCACTTCGGCGGATTTCCGCTGTATCGCGATGGCGTACTGATGGGGTGGAATGAGTATCGGAGCACCAAAACACCCATATACTTTTCCAAAAAAGATCGCGGACGACACCACTATATCATCGGAAAATCCGGATGAGGAAAGTCGGTCTTCGTCGGGTATCTGGCGCGTCAGGATCTCTGGAATGGCGAGGGACTCGGCGTCGTCGATCCGCACGGCGATCTCGTGGAGGATATCCTCGCTTTCACACCAAAGGAGCGGGCGAAAGACGTCATCGTCTTCAACCCCGGAGACTACGAGCGTCCCATGGGGATGAATATCCTGGAGGTCATCTCCGACGATCCCGTGCAAAAAGCGATCGAGCGAGACCGTGCGGCGCTCGATGCCACGAGCATTTTTATAAAGATTTTCGACGAAGAAATATTTGGTCCGCGACTGCAGCACTATTTTCGAAATGGGGCGCTGACCCTCATGGAAGACGAAGAAGAGGGGGCGACCATCATCGACGTTCCGCGCATTTTCGCGGATGAGGCGTTTATGCGACGAAAGGTCGCAAAGGTCACAAATCCGGTCGTCAAGTCATTTTGGGAGCATGAATACGCGAGCACCGGAGATCGGGAAAAACAGGAAATCATTCCGTATTTTTCGGCGAAGTTCGGACCATTTATCACCAATACCACTGTCCGAAATATCATCGGTCAGCCAAAGAGCGCGTTCAATTTTCGAGAGATCATGGACAATCAAAAAGTCCTCATGGTCAATCTCTCGAAGGGACTCATCGGAGATCTCAATGCGCAACTTCTGGGGCTTATCTTTGTCTCCAAAATCAACATGGCGGCGATGAGTCGCGCCGATATGCCCGAGAAAGACCGAAAGGATTTCTATCTCTACGTCGACGAGTTTCAAAATTTTGCCACGGACACATTTGGCGAGATCCTCTCCGAGGCACGAAAATACCGTCTCGCACTCATCATGGCGCACCAGTTTATCGCGCAGATCGGCGGACAGGATCCCCACAGCGGCGGAAAGCCGTCCATAAAGGATGCCGTATTCGGAAACGCGGGGACGATCATGAGCTTCAAGGTCGGTGCGGAGGATGCCGAATACCTCGAAAAAGAATACGCGCCCGTCCTCTCGCAGCAGGATATTATCAGCATCGCAAACTTTACGACATACGTCAAGCTCAATATCGACAATGCCTCCTCGCGCCCGTTTGACATGAAAACCATCTGGGACAATACCTATAAAAATACCGATGTCGCCCGCATCATAAAGGAATACTCCCGCGTCGCCCACGGTCGAAAAAAGGAGTACGTCGATATGGAAATCGAGGCGCGCATCGGTCTGACTCCGTCCGCATAGCCATTTTGTGACTACTTCTCTTTCCATGATCGCCTCTCTTTCTCGTCTCACTGTTCTCGGATTGTGCGCTCTCGCCGGACTCTGGATACCGGTCTCGGACGCCTTTGCGCAGATAGATTTCGAGTTTGGTGCTAGGACGCCGCCGACCACCCGCGATCTCGATCTGGAGGATGCTCCACCCCGAAGCTCTGCGAAAGACAGCTATATCGACGAATTCGAGAGTCGATTCAATCACTATTTTTTTGACATTCGTCGCTCCGGCGCGTACGGATCGCGAGACTTTTTGCTACAGCTCGCGCGCGATATGAAAAATCTCGCAGTGCTCATCGCGGTCATTTACCTCTTTGTCGGGGTGTTCATGATCCTCTTTAGCAATGGGACCGAGGATGATCTGAAAAAATGGCGTGCCAATATCATCTGGACGACCGTCGCCATCGTCATCATGCAGAGCGCGTACTCGATTGCTTTTTCTCTGTATGGTCGTGATATCGGTCGCGCCGGGGGCTACTCGGCATACCAGATCCTCGTGGAAATCGTCAATCCGTTTACGTCGCTGCTGCAGACGCTTGCGTCGTTTCTCTTTCTCGGGTTTGCGTTTTATTCGTTTTTTCGCATCACCTTTACGAGTCAGGACAATGAGGAGGCGAAAAAGGGGCGCGTGGAGATTTTCTATGCTATCCTCGGATTCATCATCGTCAAAGTATCCGAGGTGCTCGTGGTCTCTATCTACGGACGTCCGGACGAAGACTGCTCGGACAATACGTTTTTTCGTACGTCCCGATGTATGCTGGAGGATCCGGATCTCTCTGGCACGATCCGCATCGCCGTCACGATCATAAATTTTTTCAATAGCTTTATCAGTATCGCCATCGTCCTGCTGATCGTCTATGCCGGATTTCTCGTGCTCACGAGCGCCGGAAATGAGGATCGCCTGCAAAAAGCGAAAAATATCCTCCTCTACATCGCGATCGGTGTACTCTTGCTCGTGGCGAGCTACGCGGTGTTCAATTTCTTTTTGCTGCGGGATACGGGATAGAGCGTGCTGCCGTTATTGGATGTCCCGCATTTTCACGAATACCGGTACCGCACTCCAGAAAACCGGTCGCGCTCGTCGATACTATGACGACATTTCTCGCACCGGTACGTCGATCTCGATGCGCGTATGTCCCGTATGCACGAGAAATTTTGAAAAATTTTGCATGTCAATGACGAGCGTCGCAGTGTTTGCATTCGGATGAAATCCGACGCGATCCACTGTCAGATCCCGGTCCAGGTAAAATCGAACCCGGTTTTCACGATCATTGACGAGACCGAACGGCGTGACGGATCCGGGAGTCAGCTGCAAAATCTCAAGCAAATCTTCACTTGAGGCAAACGACAGTTTCGTCTCCCCTATCATTTTCGCGAGGCGCATGATGTCCACGCGCTTGTCCGCCTGGACGCTCATGAGATAGTAGCAGTCCTTTTTCTTGTTTCGTAAAAACAGGTTTTTCGAATGCAAACCCGGAATATTTCGCGCGTGATCCCGGGCTTCTTCGCAGGTGAATACCGCCGGATGCGCATGGTACTCGTACTCGACGTCGAGCGATTTCAGGAGCGCCAAAAGCTCGTGTTCGTTCATGGCTGTCGGCTATACGGCTTCTTGCTGTATCTGCTCGGTCTTTTTTTGCCGCGCGTAAAATTTGTCGACGGAGCTTGTTTTCAGGATACGACTCTCACCGGTATAAAACGGATGACAGTTTCGGCAGGTCTCCACGCGGATCTCGCCGTCGATGGTACTCCCGGTCACAAACGTGTGTCCGCAGGAACAAATGACCGTCGTCTGTTTGAAAAATTTCGGATGAATGTCCTTTTTCATGGAAACGGTAGGGAAAAAATATCGCCTCGCTTGAATACGAAAGCGCAGGAAATAGTACTCGAAAATACAAATATGCAAGTTTATTTTTTATCCCCCCCCCAAAAAAACCCTCCCTCCCGGCTGGGGCTTAGATGAGATAACAGCAGGAAGCATATGAAATCACACCGACAAAGCAATTGCATCTATATATGCTGCAGTCATCACAGTATTCTTATTATCAAGCTATCATCCCCGAAAATATTTTCATAAACAACGTACATGAAAACACTATCCGAATATATGCATATGCAAAACACCAAACAAAAGAAGATTCCGGACAAACAAAGCCTGAGATAGAAACATCCAAAGCGTTTCAGCTTTGGATGTTTACGATACTCCCTGCCTGCCGGCTGGGGGTATCATGCTGCGAGTTGAAAGCTTCATGATTTCGGCGTGGATACAGCCTCATGATCAGCGATCGTATTTCACGCTTTCTGAAAATCATCAACGACGCTCAAAGCCCTTTTCGTACTTTCTAAAATACGCTTTGTTTGTGGTTCGTGCTCTTTTGGAAAATTCGATATCTTTGAGTCAAATCATAAAGTCGGAGATCTTCACCGCTCACTGAATGCAATTCGAGCAGTCACTATTTTCCCGTACTGTCGGATTCATCCGCTGTTGGAGTGCTCGTTGTCTCCGGACTTGTCGATATTTCGTCAGATCCGACGACGACTTTCGCATGACGCAGGACACTGTCGCCGAGCATATATCATCGCTCAAACTCCGAGACGACCGTCCCGGCGGGACCGGGACCGCGCGACAGAGCCTCGTGGTAGCGCTCGTCCACGATGGATCCCACGGAGTCGAATGCCATGATCTCAAGCGATCCCAGCTCGCGTACGAGCTTTGCGTGCATCGCCTCGATCCCGCGTATCCACTCCCCGCCTGCTATCGCCTCGGGCACTGTGGCGAGCGCGCGCTCCAGATCATCGACCATAGACAAAAATTTTTTTGCGACGCTCGCGACTGCGTATCGTCCCATGTCGGCACGTTCCTGTTCGGTACGCTTGACGAGATTTCGATAGTCCGCCTGCGCACGCGCAAGCTGCTCCTGCAGTTCGCGGATTTGGATGGCGTTTTCGGGTGATTCGCTTTCCGAGAGCGACTCGGTGAGTGTTTCGATATCCTCGAGCCCGATATCGGCTGACACAGCCGTATCGGTGTCGCGTGGTTCGTGCGGCATAGAGTGTGATTTAGGATTTCATGAGTGGCTATCGCATGAGGCGGGACAGCTCATTTCTGAGGTGATCGTACTGACGATCGAGCGAACGCAGGGCGTCGTCCCACGCGCGCTGACCGCGATGTTTCGCCTCGGCGAGATACTCTCCCGCCGTGTGTCGCGCATCCTCTAGGAGCTCTCGCCGGCGCTCGTACAGTGCGCGCAGCTCCGCTTCCGCTTCTTCGAGTTTTTCCATGCCTTTTCCGCGATAGGCTTCCATTTTCGTCTTTGCTTCATCTTGAAAATTTGCGACTTCTTTTGAGAGCTCATCCATATAGTCTCGCAGCTTTTTTCGGACGTCTTTGGAAAACTCTTGCTCTTCGAGCTCGGCACATGCATCCCGATGGATGCGCAAAAACTCGTCTGAAAATTCGCGCGCTCAAAGCGGCTTTAGCTCGGAATTTCCATGCTCGGATCGGTAGCGTGTCGCGATGTATACTCCGGCGACGTAGGCGAGTCCGACGAGGATGAGCGTGTGTCGATTCATAGCTAAAATGCTGAAAATATAATAATGCGACTTTATCGAGGTGATCAGTGTACCGTTTTCGCGATAAAACGCAAGCAAGTCGCATAGTCTCATCGTGAGGTGTGATTTTCCTCTATGCGCTGCGCCGATATTCGTCGCAAAATCGTAATTTTACCACTGATTGAGATATGGCAAAAAACACTACTCTCTCGCTCTCGGCATGCCGTAGTAGTCGAGTCCGCGCTCGTCCACCATGCTGCCTGTCAGGTAGTTTCGCTTTTTTCCCCGACGAAAAAATCCGCGCTCGTCAATGATCCCGAGCTCTACGAGGGACTCCACTTTTTTCGTGGGTAGTCGCCGCTTTGGAAAATTTTGCTTGTTTTCGAGGTAGCGAATCCGTTGTTTATAGCTCGTATTCGCTCGTGTTTGCGGATTTTCGTTTCCGATGTAGGTCTGTGCGGCGCGCTTTTTGTGCTTGGCGAGTTTTCTCGCCGCCGCTTGTTTTTTGACGATGCTGCCTTTCAGTCCGTGTTTATTTGCCATTTTTTGGGAGTATATCGTAAAAATTCATGATGCATTTCAGGGCTTCTTCCGGAGACTCGTACTCTGCGAAGCGAGCGTGCGGATTTGGTATGCCGAGTACCATCCTGGAGACTTGCGCACCCTTTTCGCGCAGGATGAGCATGGGTTTATTGACGAGATTTGCCTGCTGGATCTCCATCCCGAGACCGAGTGCCGGATAGGTACAGTCCGCGATGAATATCTCGCATGCGATCACGTGCGAGATATCCCGATGATAGACATCCTCGGCGGTACCCCTATATAGTCCCTGAAATTCGAGAATCTCGAAATGCTCCCGAAGCGAATCGCGGATATGCTGCATGCGCTCGACGTAGTCATCGGGCGCGAATGTGAGCGAGTGTCAAAAATAGACGGAGGGCTTTTTCATGGTGGAGGAAAGTGGGAGAGAAGATGGCGAATTTGCTGCTTTGTCACTCGAAAAGAACAAACCTTTCTTCAGGAGTGAATATTCGTGAGCTAAAGGCTGTCATGATCTCAAACAAATGAAAAATTCGCTAAAAACGCTCTCCCAGATGCGTCCGAAACATCCGAATCGTATACGATTTCAATTTTTGCAAATGAGCGCTTCCTTTCGAAGCATTGAAGACTCATGTATTTTTCATGACAAACTATACGTGCCGATACAGTACAAAATCTTTGGCTGATTATATCCATATAATTTTCGTGTCAATTTGCGGATGGTCTTTTGGGAGATTTTTGTTCCTGGAGATAGAAATTCTTTGACTCACATGATTACTTACACGTACAACGAATGAAATGATTGATTACCGATTTGGAGATAAGGACTGTCGAAAGAACAGGGGTTTGCATATTTTCAAGACCTCGCCAACCATGCTTGAAATACTCTTGTATAGCGCAATATGCAATAAATTTCACAAATGGGATGAGTGTGAGCTTTAGAATATTTCTGCAAAGAATTTGAATTAAGTATTCTTGCTGGATAGATAGTGAGCTTCCTGGGTAGAGATTTCGATATAATACCTACCATCCCCTGATTTCCCCCATCAGGGGATTTATTTTTTCTCGCATGTTGTTTCATCTCTTCTCGCATATCTTTTCATCATCGCGAAATGTCCGCACAAAAGTCTCCCGCCCTCGAAAAAAAACTCAAAAAAACTCCCCGAAAAAATCCGACACCGGATGAAGTGCGGGACGAGCTCTACGAAGCAAATGAGCGCATCATCGCAAGCGGCAAGCGACGGCTCGCCGAGGCGGTGGAGACACTCTCGATCGAAAAGCCGCAGGATCTCAAAATCCTCTCTGACGTGGTGGAGACGTGCCTGCGGCAAAATGAAACGCTGCGAGATCCGGATCGTCGAGAGTCCGATCCGATCGAGCTGTTGTTGTCATGTCTTCGTGATCGCTCCGGGAGCTCGTCGACCGACTGAACACCCCGGCAAAACGACTCGCAAGCGGACTGCTCTATCGGATAAAAAACGCTCGGGGGGAGGATATCCCTTTCGTGCCAAATGGAGTGCAGCGGCAATTATTGCGCACTATGCACACCCGAAACATCATCCTGAAATCCCGACAGCTCGGCATGACGACGCTGATCGCGCTGTTACTTTTGGATGATGCGGTATTTTCCCGACACCATACAAACGGCATCATCGCCCGTGATCTGCCGAGTGCGCAGGCGGTATTTGAAACTATCATTTTGCATGCCTTTGAGCGGCTGCCGAGCTGGCTGGTGCCCCATGTCCGCCCGAAAAATCTCACCCGTTCAGAGCTGGCACTCGCGGTCAATGATTCGCGTATCGAGGTCGATACGTCGTTTCGTGGACGCACGATCCACCACCTGCACATATCCGAATACGCCGGCATCTCGGCGCATGCGCCCGATCGAGCCCGGGAGATCCGTACCGGCGCACTCAATGCCGTACCGAAAACCGGGCGCATTTTCATAGAGAGTACGGCGGAGGGGCGCTCGGGAGATTTCGCCGATATGGTAGAGCGCGCCTGAAAATATGATCATGCGCGCCTCTCGCCGCTTGATTATCGGCTGTTCTTTTTTCCATGGTACGACGAGCCGGAGTACGCCATTGACGACGGTGGTACGATCTTGCCCGAGACGCGCGAATACTTTGCGACACTCCGGGCGGACCGGTTTTTTCTCGAGAGCGGTCGGGACATACCGGTTTTCACCGATGCGCAGATGCGCTGGTACGAGCGAAAAAAATCGGAGCAGGGCGATGATATCCGCCGTGAATTTCCTTCGACTCCGGACGAGGCATTCGAGGTATCGGTAGAGGGCGCGTACTATACGCGAGAGCTCGCCGTCGCGCATGCAGAGTGACGGATCACGGACATTCCCTATGAGTCCGCGCTCGATGTCCATACCGCCTGGGATATCGGCGGCGCTGGCGGCGGGGATGACACGGTCGTTTGGTTTTTTCAGCGGTACTCCGGAGAAATTCGCATCATCGACTCCTGGGAGGGATCGGGCTATGCACTGCCGGAGATCATCGAAAATGTCATCCGAAGCAAGCCGTATCGCTACGGCTGGCACGTCTTTCCGCATGATGCTGCTGTGCGCGAGTACTCTACCGGTACGACGCGTCTCGCCACCGCTCGAAATCTTTTGGGCTCAAGCGTCAGGATGCTCCCGCGATCCGGCATCGCCGACGGTATCGAGGCGGTGCGGGAGCTATTTGCCAATACCTGGTTTGATGCGAAAAAATGCCGCGACGGCATCGCTCATCTCGCCGGGTATCGCCGCGACACAGACGGAAAAACCGGTACGCCGCTCGATCGACCCCGGCACGACCGGCACTCGCATGCGGCGGACGCGTTTCGGTATCTTGCCATGTTTGTGCGGATGGAGGGGGGAGAGAGGTGAAAACCGGATTCGTTTGAAATAGCATTTCAAGAAAAATTTGAAGAGTAATGCAGTATAGAAAATATTTGACACGATAAATTTTGTGTCTATCATTACGAGCGTAATTTGCGCTTATTACTATATTTTCCATACTATGACACTTACAGGAATTTCAAATGCTGGTCTCCAGACTCCTGTCACTCACGTTGTTCCCTGAGATCCGCGGGGTGGTTCTGGCGTTTCAGCAGGAGTCTCGTGAGCTGTGGGTGCTGCACTCTGAGATGCATGATCGGAGGAAGTTGCTGCAGCTAAACCTGATGAAGTACGAGATGCTCCCGGCAGCTCAGTCGAAAATCCTATCGTCTGCGAGACGATCGCCGAGGCACGAAGGCATATTGATGCCGCTATAGCAGGAAGTATAGTAGCAGGAGAAAGAGTGCCATTAGTACCATTCACGACTTTTACAGCACCACTGACGGATGAGGATAGAAAATGATTAGCAGGAAAAAGCTTACGAAGGGTTTGCTTTCCGGAGGGTGTGGATTTAGTTGGTGCAGATTTGAAGGATACGGATTTGAGGGATGCGGATTTGACTGGTGCGAAGTTGAGGAATGCGGATTTGAAGAATGCGGCTTTGATTGGTGCGAAGTTGTATGGTGCGAAGTTGAGGAATGCGGCTTTGATTAATGCAGACTTGGCTGGTGCAGATTTGAGGAATGCAGATTTGAGGGATGCGGATTTGAGGAATGCGAATGTCTGGGCAACCAATACTACGGGTGTGCAGATCAGAGAAGCAAGAAGTCTCGAGGACATGGGCGCCATACGTCGCAATCCGATGGTAGAGCAAAATAATCGACTCTTGCGAGCAGCGCTAAAAGGACAAGGATACTCACTTGAAGAAATTGAGGCTATTGCCCGATGAGAGGAGGAATAAATACCCCCCTCACAAAGCCTCCTGAAAAAAAATTTGCAAACCGATACGAAACCCATATACTTCTCGCACTTTCGCCCGAAGAGGGGAAAAATGTGGAGCTATAGCTCAGTTGGTTAGAGCGCTGCCCTGTCACGGCAGAGGTCGCGAGTTCGAGTCTCGTTAGCTCCGCCATTGCTTTGTGATGGGGACTTAGCTCAGTTGGTAGAGCGCCTCGTTTGCACCGAGGAGGTCAGGAGTTCGACTCTCCTAGTCTCCACCATGGTTCGTTTTATACGAGCCGTTTCCCTCTGATGAGGCAAAAAAATTTGAAAAAACAAAAAATCCGCATACTATACGTACCGCTTATCGATTTTTTCGCCTGTATGGGACTGAATAACAAGCGCCCCCGCTATCTCAACTACTCGGTCAATAAAAAGGGACCGAAGTCGGGGAACAAGATCCAAAAAGCAGTCCGCCACTACGAGTGGCTACTGAAAAGAAAGGAGTCGGAGGGCGAGACGAAATGGATCCGAAATGCTCTGGAGTTCGCTCGCGCGAGGCTCAAAAAATACTCGATCCATCCTGAAAATATCGCCTAGCACCATGCCAAAACTCACGGGACGCGCCCACAGAAAGCTCAAACGAGCCGCGATTCGCATCATAAAAAAGATGCGAAATCTCGCCGCAAAAAACAAGTAATCCTTTTTACCTTTTTCTCATTTTTCTGTACTATGGCTACTTTCGATCGCTCCAAGCCGCATATCAATATCGGAACCATCGGTCACGTCGACCACGGAAAGACGACGACGACCGCTGCTATCACCTACGTGCTGCATGCGAAGTACGGAACCGGTGAAGCAATGGCATTTGATGCTATCGACAAAGCGCCCGAGGAAAAGGCGCGCGGTATCACGATCAATACATCGCACGTCGAGTACGAGACAGACAATCGTCACTACGCGCACGTCGACTGTCCCGGACACGCCGACTACGTCAAAAACATGATCACGGGTGCGGCGCAGATGGACGCATCCATCCTCGTCGTCGCCGCGACGGACGGACCGATGGCGCAGACTCGCGAGCACATCCTTCTCGCTCGTCAGGTCGGTGTTCCCTACATCGTCGTATTTCTGAATAAATGCGACATGGTCGACGATGAAGAAATGCTCGAGCTCGTCGAAATGGAGATCCGCGATCTTTTGTCAAAGTATGAATTTCCCGGAGACGACACGCCGCTCGTTCGCGGTTCCGGTCTCGTCGCTCTAGAAAATCCTACCGACTACGACAAGCCGTACGGAGCAAAGTGCATCCTCGAGCTTTTTGAAAAACTCGAAGCGTATGTCCCCGTCCCGGATCGTCCGCTCGACAAGCCGTTTATCATGCCTATCGAGGATATTTTCTCTATCAAAGGTCGCGGTACCGTCGTCACGGGAAAGATCGAGCAGGGAATCATCAAGGTCGGAGAAGAGGTGGAAATCGTCGGAATTCGCGATACGCAAAAGACGACGATCACCGGAGTCGAAATGTTTCACAAGCAGCTCGATCAAGGGCAGGCGGGAGACAATGCCGGACTGCTGCTGCGAGGTATCGAGCGCGAACAGGTCGAGCGCGGACAGGTCCTCGCAAAGCCCGGGTCGATCACGCCGCACACACAGTTTGAGGCGGAGATCTATATCCTCACAAAGGAAGAGGGAGGACGTCACACGCCGTTTTTCAAGGGGTACAAGCCGCAGTTTTATTTCCGTACGACGGACGTCACCGGAGAGATCACGCTGCCGGACGGTGTCGAGATGGTCATGCCCGGCGACAATATCTCTATGAATATCACGCTCGGGTGTCCCATCGCCATGGATCAGGGGCTTCGCTTCGCGATCCGCGAGGGAGGGCACACGGTCGGATCGGGAGTCGTCTCGAAAATCATCAAGTAAATTCCTTGAGTGTCCGAATACTCTTTCGGACACTTTCTGGAGACATACTTCGATTCTCTTTTTCATAAACATGCCCGCACAAAAGGAGCAAAAACCCCCTCGAGACGAAGCCAAAAAACCAGGAATTCGCATCATCGTCAAAGCATTCGAGCATAAAATCCTCGATGAAGCGGTGAAAAAAATCGTCATGACGGCAAAGGATTCCGGTGCGCTCGTGGTCGGACCGATTCCCCTGCCGACCAAGATCGAACGCATCACGGTCAATCGATCGACATTCGTCAATAAAAATGCGCGCGAGCAGTACGAGATCCGCCGCCACAAACGCATCGTCGACATTGCCGAGCCGACATCGAAAACGATGGAGCTCCTGCAGAGTATCAATATTCCCGCGGGCGTCGGCATCGATATCAAAGTTTCATAAATTATCATGATATGGCTCGAGTTTGTCAGCTTACCGGAAAACACACGAGAGCGGGACGAAATCGCTCCCACTCGATGCGTCAGACGTGCCGCACCTTTCGACCCAATCTCTTCATGCGCACGATCCGCGATCCCGAGACCGGTGTCGCTTTTCGCGTGCGCCTCTCCGCAAACGCCATCAAAACCCTCAAACGCAAGGGAATTCTCTAATCCTGCTTCTTGCTTTCGGGGTCCGGTCTGCCCGAGTGGTGGAATGGTAGACACGCGGGACTTAAAATCCCGTTTTCCTCGAAAGTGCGGGTTCGAGTCCCGCCTCGGGCACCAATTCAGAGCTTATGACATCTTCTCTCAACGTATTCAACGAGCCTCACTATACGAACGGCAATACCGCCCTCGGACAAGCGCCGGGCATCGGATTTCCGCATGCATGGCTTGAGCGAGTTTATAGATCTGGAATTCCGCGAGCGTGGCGTGGTGCAGAGGGTGAATTGGATATAGGATGAGTAGACATTCCTGTAGAGCGAACTCGTAAAGGTCTTATCAGACTCAAAATTCTATAATTTACTATTTATGCTCAAAATCCGCCTTTCCCGCGCCGGTCGCAAACACGTTCCATTTTTCCGTATCGTGCTCACGGAGCATCGTCAGTCGGCAAAACACGGCTACCAAGAAGTGCTCGGGCACTACAATCCCATCACAAAAGAGCTCGATATCGATATGGATGCGGCGAATAACTATGTCGCAAACGGCGCCCAGTATTCCGACAGCCTCAAAAAAATCCTGCAAAAATCCGGACACCTCGCTTCATAGTCTCCGATCCATGCTCCCGTCTTTGTCGGCATCAGAGTTTGTCCGATTCGTCGTCGCCTCCATGGTCGCGCATCCCGACGATGTCGTCGTCGAGGAAACTGTCGATGAACTCGGCACACTCGTCACACTCCGCGTGAATAAAGAGGATATGCGCACGATCATCGGTCGCGACGGTCGTACGATCCAGGCGCTTCGCACGCTCGTGCGTGTCTATGGTTCGCAGTCGGATCGACGGGTAAATTTAAAGATCGTCGAATAAATCCCGACTCGAGCATGCCTCTCCGGGGGCATTTTTATTTCGGAGATTTTTTGAAAACCGGTTTTTGAAAGCTTCGCGATGCCCGATCTGTCGACTACCCGTGACGATAAAATACGTTGTTTTCAGATGAAAAATTTATAAGATGGTGCTTTTTAGCGCTTGGACTGTACTATCATGCCCATCACGAAATGCATCATCCCGGTCGCGGGATACGGGACGCGCATGCTGCCCGCGAGCAAGGCTGTCCCCAAAGAACTGTTTCCCATCGCAGGAAAGCCGATCATCCAGCACCTCGTCGAGGAGGCGGTCGGCGCCGGCATCACGGATATTTGTCTCATTACCTCCCGGCAAAAACGAGCGATCGAGGATCACTTCGATCGCAATCCCGAGCTCGAGTCAGCGCTCGAACGCGACGGAAAAATGACATATCTGGAGCAGATACGCAGCCTATCCTCACTCGCGAATATCACTGTCATCCGTCAGACCGAGATGCGATGAACGGGTGATGCACTCCTGCACGGACGGGGATTTGCTGCCGGGGAGCCGGTGCTCGTCATATACGGGGATCAGCTCATTTTTCATGAGAGTACTACGGCATCCATCGAAGTCGTCTCCGCGTACGCACAGTGTCAGATGTCCGTGGTCGGCGTTATTTCCGTAGCAGACGAACAGGTGTCCCGATACGGTATCGTCGAAACTCTGGATATAGATGAGAAAATCGCCCCTGTCGCACGCTTTCTGGAAAAGCCAAAGCCTCATGAAACGCCATCCCGACTCGCGAACGTAGGACGTTTCGTCCTGACGCCGGATGTCCTCGACCGCCTTGCCGAGCTCGCAGAGACGACCGAAAACGAAACGTTTCCGATTGTCTGGACCGAGCTCGCGAATGCCGGACGCTTTACCGCCTGTACGCTTTCAGGAAGAGATTATGACACCGGCAATATACTCGGCTATTTCGAGGCGTGTCTGGATTACGCGCTCGCCGATCCCGAGTATGGCGACGCCTGTCGGGAGCGCTTGCATGCGCGACTGTAAAAGCTACGGACGAGCGCTCGAATGCAGTGTCGAGATGTACAGTACCAGCAGTCAAATCCCGAGGGCGATCCCCGCCGGCGGTACGAATATCAGGAGCAGTACGAGCGGGATGATCGCTCGGCGGATGACTCGCTGGAGGGGCATATCGAGCCAGTGAGCGAGCCACGCATGTTCGTCGTGGATGCGCGTGAGGGCGGCGATTGCCTTGTCTTTTTCGTGGTCGGACATATCCGCCTCTCGTATGCGACGACGGATCCAGGAGTCGAGTGTTTCCGGGGTGTGCTCGCTATCGCTGCGAGACAGTGTTTGCGTGGTTTGGTGCTCCGTCTCATGTGCGCGTCGGTGCGTTCGCTGCCGCGCGTGCGCAGTATCATCGACAAAAATCTCCGGAGCACGCAGCGTATCGGACGACGATCGTCCCGACCGAAAAGCCGAATCCGGATCGTAGCGGAGGGTATCCTTTTCTCAAAACCAGCCCATAGCGAAATTGTTATGAGCATAGTATATTCGTTTTGCGTAAAAGCGCGAATGACCGAATTATTCGAGAGATCTACAGACTGCAATCCAAAACCGGGCTCTATCAGAGATGCGATTCTTCAATTATAGTTACTTTCGACTTTGGTTTTTAGCTGAGATTATCTCAATCCTGTCTCACTATTGCTCGATAGTAAAAAGCCCCCGAGAGGAGGCTTTTTGCATACACTGTCGCTATTAGTCGTAGAGCATCTCTGTCCGGATCATCTCCTGCACGTCTGCGAGCAGATTCGCAAGCTCTTCATTTGAGTCGCTCAGCTCGTCTTTTTCCGCGAGTTTTCCCATGATCGTGTCCACTTTTGCGTTTACATTTGCGAGCTTGTCGTCCGACATGCGATCCATGAGTCGATCGACCGATGCGGCTTCTGCGTCGGAGATGATCTGACGGCGTACGATCGTCATTCATCCGAGTACAAACTCATTACCGTTGACATAGTAGGCAGAGTTGACACTGCCCGTTATCTCCGTGTTGTTGCAGATATTGTAGATCTGCCCTTCGTTTTCATATTCGACGGCGTAGCGGTAGATATTTTCGATTTTTGAAAAGAGATTTCTATTGCGCTCGTCCTCATCGATATACGGCTCGAGCTCGGAAAATGTCGCCTCGATATCTGCAAGAGCCTCATTTTTAGCTGCTTCTTTTTCACTTCGCAGTGTCGAGAGCTCACCCTCGAGTGCGAGACGCGCCGAGGTGTCGACCGATGCGTCGGGATTTTCACTCGCTGCCTGCGCCTCTCTGCGCTGCTCGGCAGCGATCTGAGACTGAACTGACGCGATGCGACTATTTTTTGTGCGAATCGTCTCGAAAGCGTCGCCTATGCGAACATCGAAGTCCTCGGTAATATCGCGGACCTCGGAAAACTCGGTCATGTCGTCCGTCGTCATAAAATCCAGAATCGGATCGACATTTCACAGCAGCCCGTCCCAGCCGTAGGTTTGCACCATTGCGTTGACTCCCAGACCGACCTTTCCGAGTGCGCAGTAGCGACCGTCTACATCGCTATTGACGGATAGCGCGGTATTGCCGTAGATGGTCAGTTTTCCCGAAAACATCGTATTGACTCCTCCGTCAAAATCCTCATAGACGTATATGATACCCTCCGTGATATCGGCATTTGTCGAGGCGATGAGCGTATTTGTCTTTAGATGAATGAAATCTACGCTCGCATTGACGCCGATATCGGTCGTCCCCGAAACCGAGGTGATGAGCGTATCGATCGTAGAGTTTGTCTGCAGTGTCAGAGTCTGAAAATTTCCCTCGACGGTACCCACTATGGAGTTTGTAGAGACGGTCAATGACTCCGCGTCTCCGGTGATCATCCCGACATCGGCATTTGTCGCAAAGGAAACCGACGCCGCATTTTCGAGGATGATCTCCTGGACGATGGAATTGACCCCGAGTGTCAGACTCGCACCCTCCGAGACGGTGATCGTATCAGCCTCCGCATTGACTCCGAGCGTGAATTCACCGTCTGCGTCCACGATCACATCATCGCCATCCATCGTATAGTCTCCGGTTCCCGCTTCGCTTTCGAAATCGAAATCCATATCAAACTGAGCGAGATCGAAACTGTGACTCGCACTTTCCGCCGAGATAGAAAGAGGAGCAAACGCAAAGAACGCACACCCCAGAATGCATCAGAGCAAATACTTCATAATGAGTATTTTAAAAAATACATGCGCTCGAAAGCCTATCAAAATATCCTAAAAAAGTCAACCATAATGCGCTTGTCGAAATCATAAAAGACAGTCTAAAACCGGTCTACTGATCCTGTACGAATCCTCCCGCCTGTCGTTCCCAGAGCGCTCGGTACACTGAAACCGGTTTTTCGATGAGCTCGTCGTGTCTCCCCTGCTCGACGATTTTGCCTTTTTCAAAGACGAGCAGACGATCAAGGTGTCGCAGTGTCGAGAGTCGATGGGCGATGACGAGGGTCGTTCGTCCCTCCATGAGCCGCCAGAGCGCCTTCTGGATCAGGTGCTCGCTCTCGGAGTCGAGGGCGCTCGTCGCCTCGTCGAGGATGAGGATCGGTGCATCCTTGAGGATTGCGCGGGCGATGGCGATGCGCTGGCGCTGTCCGCCAGAGAGTTTCACTCCGCGCTCCCCGACTTTTGCGTCGTATCACTCCGGTATGCTCTCGATAAATTCCCGAGCATTTGCCTCCTCCGCCGCGCGCACGATTTCATCCATCGTCGCACCCGGTTTTGCGTAGGCGATATTTTCGGCGAGTGTACGATGAAACAGTACGGGATCCTGCGGCACGACGGCGATGGCGCTGCGCAGACTCTCGAGGGTCACACCCGCGATATCCTGTCCGTCTATGAGGATCTGCCCCTCCGAGACATCGTACATCCGCTGGACGAGCGCGACGAGCGTCGACTTTCCCGCACCGGATTTTCCTACGAGTCCCAGCTTTTCACCCGGTTGTATTGCTAGGTTCATTCATTCAAAAATATTCGGCAGTCCGTCCCGATACCGGAATGACACATCCTCAAACCGGATTTCCCCGGTATGCGCCGAAAGCGGCGTGGCGCTATCCCGGTTTACGATGTCGTGGGGGACGAGGATGACCTCCAGTGCTTCCTGAATGTCGCCGATGCGTTCGAAAAATCCAATGAGTCGAAACGAGAGCTCGCGAACGCCCCGGAGGATCGTGGTCATCAGGGTAAAAATCACCGCGATTTCTCCCACCGAGACACTTCCTCGACTCCAGAGCCACATGGCGTATGCCATCATCGCGAGTGAGACGAGGTACATGATAGACGCCTGGATCATTCGCAGCATCTCACGAAATCGCCACGAGGCGACATTATTACTGCGCTCCTGTTCGACATAGCGCTCCAGATAATCGCGCTCATACCCGGTCTGTGCAAACGAAGCAACATTCCACATATTTGTGATCGAATCCACGAGCTTCCCGTGTGCAGTCGCGCGAGATTCTGCATGGGCGCGGGAGAGCTGACGCGTTTTTTCACCAAAAAGAAAAAATATGGCAAAGAACACGGCTGCGACCACGAGAGTCGTCAGGGCAATGCCGAGATTGATAGACGCAAAAAAGATAAACGCGTAGAGAAACATGGCGATCTGCGGTGTGAAATCCCAGGTGATCATTTCCATGATTTCCTGGACTGCGCGCCCGACGGTCGAGACCTTTGTCGCGAGCGATCCGGCAAAATGATCGGAAAAATAGCGATGGGTGTGGTGTTCGAGGTACGCGAAAAGCTCGAGGCGAATATCCTTTCCCATGCGCGGAAAGAGTCGCATCCCAAGCAGTCCGCTCACACGCCAGAGCGCAATCCCGACGATGGTAGTCGCAGTCATGATCGCGATCAGCCGGAGCCCCTGTTCGTACTTGTCGGTGGCAGCGATCTCGGCATCACTGAAGAGATCGATGATTTCGCGCATGATGATGGCATCGACGATGGGCGCGACGGAGGTGATGAGTACGATGATAATGAGCAGCGCGCAGAGCCATTTTCGTCTCGACACGAGACGGAGGATGAGCGCGCGCGATGACGCGCCCGGTGTGAGGGGAGTATCTGACATGGATCTGGAGAAAGGAACCTTCCCATCCTATGAAAATACTTGCTGTTTCAAAATTCTTTTTGCATTGTGCAAGTGCTCGAAAGGGGTGTTTGGCTCGCCTCGTATTGAGTATTATGAAAAAATGGCTACCATGATTCTTTGCTTTCTTCTTGCCTTGCCATGTCCGATTTTCTAGAAGTCGTCAATGCGAGCACGCACAATCTGAAAAACATAAGCGTCAAGATCCCGAAAAACGCGCTGACGGTCATCACGGGCGTCTCCGGCTCGGGAAAGTCGAGTCTCGCGTTTGATACGATCTATGCCGAGGGACAGCGAAAATATCTGGAGAGCCTCTCGACCTACGCGCGTATGATCGTCGCGAATATGAGCGAAGATACGCATGTGGAAGAGATTCGCGGACTCTCGCCTACTATCAGTATCAGCCAAAAAACCGTCTCGTCAAATCCGCGCTCGACCGTCGGGACGATCACGGAAATTTATGACTATCTGCGCCTGCTGTATACGACCATCGGGCGACAGTACTGTCCGGATCATCCGAATATAGAGCTCAAAAAACACACGCTCGAAGAGACGGTTCGGTATGTTTTCGGACTCGAAAACGGGACAAAATTTCTGATTCTGGCGCCGATTTCGGAGTCGATAGAGACCCATGAGGATGCGCGAAAACTCGTACTGGAAAGAGGGTATGTCCGCTATTTCGATGATGGCGAGGTCTCAAGCGTCGGGGATGAGCGCCTCGGTCCGCTTGCGAATCCGGACACATTTGCCATCGTTGTAGACAGACTTGTCTACAATGTCGACAAAGATGTCCACGAATTTACTTCCAGACTCAAAGAATCGCTTTCTCTCGCGTACACTCTCGGTGACGATCGACTCATTGTTTTCTTGTCTGATTCTCGGCATTCGGAGACCTTTTCCCGAAAAGCCTCGTGTCCCGAGTGCGGATATACGCTTCGCGAGCTTTCCATTTCGCACTTTTCTTTCAATTCGCATCATGGAGCCTGTCCGGACTGCCATGGACTCGGCACGCGCGTGACATTTCGCGAGCAGGATGTGGTAAATCCTGCACTGACCCTCGCCGAGGGGGCGATCCTCCCCTGGAGCAATCATATTTACTATCTCGCCATTCTCGACGCTGTCTGCGAGCGGCACGGCATTCCCAAAAATATTCCCTACGCAGAGCTCTCGAAACAGGCGCGCCGAGTCATTTTGTATGGTGACGACGAGCCGGTGACGGTGCGTGCGACCGAGGAAATGCGACTCAAAAATCGCACGTTTCAGTCACGCTATGAGGGCATCATCAATAATCTCATGCGCCGCTATCGGGAGAGTGACGCCGCGGACAATTCCTTTAATAAACGTCTCTCTCACTATATGACGGAGGCGACGTGCGAGACGTGCGGAGGCTCGCGCCTGAAGCCGGAGATGCTCTTCATCCTCGTGGGCGGAAAAAATATCGGCGAGGTGACGGCACTCTCGGTTCGTGATGCGCTTGCGTTTTTTCGATGATTGACACTGTCTGAAAACGAGGCAAAGATCGCCAAAAACATCCTCAAAAATATCGTGGAGCGCCTAGAATTTCTCGATGGCGTAGGGCTTGACTACGTCACACTTGCGCGCCGGGCGTCTACGCTCTCGGGTGGCGAGAGTCAGCGCATCCGCCTCGCGACGCAGATCGGCACAAAGCTCGAAGGAATCATCTATATCCTCGATGAGCCGTCCATCGGGCTGCATCCTCTGGACAATCATCGACTCATTGACAATATAAAAAAACTCTCCAAAATCGGTAATACGCTCCTCGTCGTCGAGCATGACGAAGACATCATGCGAGCTGCCGACTACGTCATTGACATCGGTCCGGGTGCCGGCGTGCATGGCGGCGATCTCGTTTTTTCCGGGACGCCTCGAAAACTGATAGAGATTTCTAAGACTGAAACGGGTCGCTATCTGTCCGGAGTAAAGCGCATCGAACGACCAAAGCGAAAGCTCAAATCATCGGGAAAGATCACTCTCAAAAATGCTCGGGAAAACAATCTGAAGCATGTCACAGTAGACATCCCGCTCGGTGTGATGACGGTGGTCACGGGCGTGTCGGGATCAGGAAAGTCGACACTCATACTCGACACGCTCGCCAATGCCGCGATGCAGCATTTTCACCGCAGTGGAGCCATGATCGGTGCTGTCGACTCGGTGCAATGACTGGACAATGTAGACAAAGCGATCATCATCGACCAGTCTCCCATCGGCAAGACGCCGCACTCGAATGTCGCGACGTATACGGGCGTATTTACGGCGATCCGCGAGGTGTTTGCAGCCACAGTCGAAGCGCAAAAACGCGGCTATAAAGTTGGACGTTTTAGTTTCAATACGAAAGGCGGACGCTGCGAGGTGTGCGAGGGCTCGGGTGTCAAAAAAATCGAGATGCACTTTTTGCCGGATGTCTACGTCACCTGTGAAGCCTGTGACGGCTCACGGTATAATCGCGAGACTCTGGAGGTGCGCTACAAGGGAAAAAATATCGCCGAGGTGCTCGCCATGACTGTCGAAGAGGCGGCGGAATTTTTCTCGGTATTTCCGCGGATCCGGCGCATTTTGGACACGCTCGTGCAGGTGGGTCTCGGCTATATCACGCTCGGGCAGTCCGCTCCGACATTTTCCGGTGGAGAGGCGCAGCGCGTAAAGCTTGCCTTTGATCTCGCGAAAGTGTCTACGTCAAAGACGCTCTACATCCTCGACGAGCCGACGACCGGACTGCATTTTTCCGATGTGCAAAAACTCCTCGATATCCTCCACGAGCTGGTCACGCGTGGCAATAGTGTCGTCGTCATCGAACATCATCTGGATATCATCGCCGCCGCCGATCATATCATCGACATTGGTCCGCGCGGGGGTGACGAGGGAGGAAAAATCGTGTATACCGGAAATGTCGCCGGATGCATGAAATGCAAAACATCTGCGACGGGGGAGGCACTGTGGGGACATATGCAGCGGTTTGAAAATGGCTGCATTGAAAATAAAAAAGCATCGGTATAATTCACCTGTGAAATAGAATTTACGAAAATTTTTTGCAATAAGATTGCCGTATTGTCCATGCAAATCGTTCAGCAAAACATTCCCCTCAAAAAATACACGACCCTCCGTCTCGATGCGACGGCGCGCTACTTTGTAGACATAGTAGACAGCCAGACAGTCGATGATCTGCCGGAGATTTTCGCATTCATACGGGAAAATTCACTCCCGTACGTCATCATCGGCGGCGGATCAAATGTCGTCTTTGCGTGCGATGTCTACGATGGGATCGTCATCCGTATGGCACCGAAGGGCTGGGAGCTGGATGAAAGTCTGCAGCTCACTGCCATGGCGGGCGAGGTCGTCACGCCGCTCGTGGTCGCTCTCGATCGAAAGCACCATCTCCCCATCATGGATCGATGGATGGGGCTGCCCGGTACTATCGGCGGCGCCGTCGTGGGAAATGCCTGATGTTTCGGGCTGGATACTGCAAAATATTTTCACTCGGCGCGTGTCTACAATGTCGATAATGGTGAGTTTGAAACACTCTCGAAAGCGGATATGAAATTTGACTATCGTACGAGTATTCTCAAATCCGATCGCTCGAAACTGGTGGTATCGGCGACATTCGATCTCTCGCGCGATCTCGACCCCGATCGGTATCGTGACGGTGTCGAGTTTCGTCAGCTGAAACAACCGAAGGGATTTACGTGCGGATCATTTTTCAAAAATCCGTATCCATACTATGCCGGAAAACTCATTGACGATGCCGGACTGAAATGAACGCGTATCGGCGGTGCCGAGATCAGCGAGCGACACGGCAATTTTTTTCTGAATGTCGACAATGCAAACTGGCGCGACATCATCGCGCTGCGCGATCTCGCGAAAACGACCGTCCGCGAGAAATACGGTATCGACCTCGAAGAAGAAGTGCGTATCATTACGAATCCCGTCGATTCGTAGTCGAGCTAACCATTATACGATTTCTCTCTTCTGTCGCTATTGCCTCACCACTATCTGATAATGCGCAAATAAGCATGCCAAAACTCCGTCTGCATAAATACCTCGCCGACTCGGGTATCGCCTCCCGCCGAAAAGCGGAGGAGTATATCGCCGCCGGGCTCGTACGCGTCAATAGTGAAATCGCCCATATCGGACAGGTGATAGATCCTGAGATCGACACGGTGGAGATGGACGACATGATCGTCGAGAAACAAAAAGATCTTGTCTACTATATGCTGCATAAACCGCGCGGTATCGTGACGACATGCGCACAAAAATGAGAAAAAACGATACTCGACATTGTCGACATTCCGGAGCGCATTTTTCCCGTAGGGCGTCTCGACAAGGATACGACGGGACTCATCCTGCTGACGAATGACGGACGCCTTTCGAATTTTCTCATGCATCCGCGATACGAGCACGAAAAAGAATACCTCGTGACGGTGTACGGACGCATCGAAGACTCTGAGCTCGCACG
This sequence comes from Candidatus Altimarinota bacterium, assembly GCA_028277205.1. GTDB lineage: Bacteria > Patescibacteriota > Gracilibacteria > BD1-5 > UBA2023 > JANQGT01. The sequence goes on along the minus strand of JANQGT010000004.1, from coordinate 109,375 downwards.
ACTCTCCAGAGGGGTGAATATCCTCGATGGTGTTCGGACGCTCCCCGCGGACATTCGTCGACACAACTCGTGAAGCTTTTTCATCACGCTCCGAGAGGGGAAAAATCGACAGATCCGCCGCATGGTGGAGGCGGTGGGGCATACGGTGAAACGCCTGAAACGTATCCGCATCGAAAATCTCGTCCTCTGAAATCTGCCTGAAGGCGCGTATCGAACACTCTCGAAATGAGAGCAGGAAGCGCTCTTTGCGCGGATTTTTTGAAATAGTGCTCGTAATGATGAGACGTATGAAATAAGAAAAAACACGTAAAGACCTTACCAAATATCTTCAGCGAATGTGCAAACAAGTAGGGGTCAATTGTGAAGAGAGTGTGAATAATGCGCTTCGGAAATTGACTTTTCAGAGTCGCTTCCGATAATGGGCACGAACGATCCGGGGAAAGCCCCCTGAGTTCGTGCGATCATTAACATACTCATATCCATATCATACTGCCGTCGGTCTCGACTGTTTTTCGGGGTATCATGTATGAAACGACGGGAGAACGAAGCGAGAGTAGGGCGCTCATTGCCTCTTTGCGGTGGGTTTGCCGTATCATATTTATACTCCTCTTCGTCCTCTCGTCGTCCCCGATTTACGGGCGATGACCGGAGGTTAAAGCTTTAACCTGTTCGTCCGAAGGCGCAAGCTTTCGTGATGAACCCTGCGAGCTTTTTCGTACTCGTACTTGATTTGGTGCGAAATGCGAGGCTCGACTTTCCCAAAACGGCGTGGCAATGCCTGTGATCGGCTTTCACGCTCCATTTTATTTTCTTACGAATACACTCTCTATGAGTACACTTCGCAAGACCCTGTCTGCGGTGAGTGCACTCGCGATTGCTGCTACGACGATGGCTCCCGCCATTTCCGTCAATGCGCAAAGCGAATTTGTGCCCTACGCTGACGCTCTCGCAAACGCTGGCGTTGTCAATAGCGTCGCGACTGTCGAGGGATACCGTCTTGGGGATGCTCTGACACGTGCCGAAATGGCAAAGATCGGAGTCAATCTCAAGATGCTCGACGACTCTAGCGTCGAACTGATGAGCTGTACGGGGACTGTCTTCGGTGATGTCGATGCATCGCTCGGAGATCTCTGTATGCACATCGAAACCGCCGCTGATCTCGGTATGGTTTCTACGGCTAACGCCAACTACCGACCCCTCGATCTCGTCACGAGAGCCGAGATGGTCAAGATCCTCTTGGAATCCCAGAATATCGCTCCGACGAGCGTTGATGCCGGATTTCAGGATATATCCGGAACGGGAGATCTCGCCGGATACATCAATGCTGCAGCTGCAGCCGGTATCGTTTCGCAGGCGTCCATGTTTCGCCCGAATGATACGGCAACTCGCGGTGAAGCATTCAAGGTCGCGGCAAATAGCGCCGGACTTTCTATCGTAGATGTCGATGACACCGACGATATGGATACCGACGATATGGACGACGAAGATGATGAATTCGATGACTTCGATCTCTCCGATCTCTTCGGAGATGACGATCTCACCGATGATGACACTGACAGCGAGGATATGGATGATACCGATGATGACACGACTGACGACATGGATGATACCAGTGATGACACTGATGATGACACCGATACGACTGTCGTCGGTGCTGGAGATCTCGAGGTTGATCTGTCGCCTCTCTCTCCGCCTTCGCAAAATATCCCGTCAAACGGATCGAAGGTCTACATCATGGCTCTCGACTTTACTGCCGGGGATGAGGATGTTCGCATCGATGGTCTGACATTCAAGCATGTCGGTCTCTCCTCGCGAAACAACATTGATCGCCTCTGGGTGGAGGTCGACGGAATCCGTCTGACATCGCCCCGCTCGATCAACTCCGACAGCATCGTCAACATGCCGCTCTCGAATCCGCTTGTCATTCGTGCGAGCTCGACGATAACGGCACGCGTGTTTATGTCGATGGACAGCGATAACGAGGATACCGGAGACCAGATCGCATTCGAGCTTTCGGATGTCGAGACGGCCGGTGGAGACGTTCTCGGACTGCCTGTCACGTCAAACACTTTCACGACGTCAAACTACTCGCTCACTCCGCTCAATATCAGCGGTACAGTGACGAATACGACTGTCGATGTCGGATCGGAAAACATCGATCTGACGAGCAATATCCAGCTCGAAAACCAGGGATCGAGCACCAACTCCAATGTCGATCTCATCCTGAAATCGATCATTTTCCGCAATAACGGATCGGCGGATCTCGACCAGCTCGAAAATGTCGGACTCTTCGACGCAAGCAATCAAAAGATTTCTGATAGCGTAGAGTACGATGGAAACGACCTCATCATCTACTTTGCAGATGAAGGGTTTGAAATCGAGCAGGGAGACATCGAAAATGTCGTTCTGCGCGGAGACATCATCACCGGTGAGCAGGGACGCGATAGCTTCTCCTTTGAGGTTCGCCGCTCTGAAGATGTCGACGTCATCGAAGAGACGACAGAGTTTGGAGCCGCTGTTACATTCGAAGATGGAAACAGCGAAGCATTTGGAACTCGAACGCTCAATCTCGGGAGAGTAACTATTTCTCGCGATTCTTCGAGCCCGAGCTCCACGACGAAAGTCCCGAACACCAACGATAATGTTGCGCTCGTCGCACAGATGGTGATCTCCGAGGCAGTTCGCTCCGAGGATGGTATTAGCATCTTTGTCGAGTCGCCCTCGGATGGTGGTGATGGAGATGACTTTGCAGGATTCGAGGCAAATGTCGACCGCATCAAGATCTACTACAACGATCGTCTGATCGACGACATCACACCCAGCAGCTCTACGCGTGTCGGTACTGCCGTCACGGATGCTACGGATCTCGACGGTACCACCAGTGATACCGGATACGAGACGACCACCGCATTCGATCTGCCTGCCGGTACGGGAGAGCTCAGAGTCAGCGTCGACTTTACAAATCAAACCGATACCGATTTCTACACCGGATATCAGTTTATCATAAACGAGGACTCCTTTAAGAATGGACTCGAATACATCGGAAACGGACGCAAGGTCGATACGACCAGCACGAGCGTCGGAGACAACAGCGCATCCACGACCGACATCGTCGGTACGGCTCGCAGCTCTACGATCTCCATCGGAGACTCCGACATTTCCATCACGAAAGCGGACTCCATCGGAAGCCGCACCGTCGTGCGAAATACGACACTTGAGCTTTTGCGCATCCGATTCTCAAACACGGATATCGACGAAGTCATCATCTCGAATATCTCGATGGACTTTGCCGGAGCCGGAGGAGAGACGGATGAAATCTTCTTCAATCAGGTCGTTGCCCGCGATGGAGACATTGACGGACAGGTAGTTTCGTCCTCGCCGCTCACGAGCGTCACGATTGACGACACAGACCGAACCATGTCACTGACAAACTTCCGCATTCCGAAAAACGGATCGCGCGAGCTTTCCATCGTCGGTACGGTTGAGTCCACGGACTTCACCGGAGGGGACGATACGATATCCCTCACGGTAGACGATGTCACCGCACAGTTTGCAAACAACTCTGGTGATCCCGCTCCGGACAGCCTCAGTATCGCATCCGCGACCTTTACCTACGCGGATACCGGTACGCTCACCGGATTCGACGAGCAGCATAATGTCGCCGATGACATCCTCATCGGAAGCAACACGCCGCAGACGCTCGGTATCTGGAATGTCCGTGCGGACGTCGATGATCTCGATCTCGCCGGAATTTCTTTCGCAAACCTCGCACTCGATTCTTCGCTTGCGACAGTGGAGGATACCGATCTCGACACGGCACTCAATAGCCAGGTCAGCTACATCGCGGCAGATCCCATCTTTATCCAGCACACTGAAAATGGAGATGAGGATACGGCAGTAGCCGGTATCGGAGGAATCGTCGACAATGTCGCCGATGTCAACGCGACAAACGACGAGGGATACCAGGTCGACTCTCGTGATACGTTCTTTAGCTCGCTCGAGCTCGAAATCTCGACAAACGGAGCAAATGGATCGTACACGAAGATCGCAAACCTCGACTACAACAACGGTATGATCTACCGAATCGACGAGGATGGGCAGGGAGAAGTCAACGGATCCGTCTACGACAACTCCGACATCTCCGATCAAAATGCGATCATCCCCGCGAAGAACAACAATGTCTATCTCCGCGTCCGCGCAACGCTCAACGAGCCGACGATAGACAACAATCTTTCGGGACGACATATCAACCTCATGCTGAACCGTATCGATCTCGAATCCGAGTCGACCGGTGATGCTGTCACGGTTCTCTACTCAAAGGACACAGCGAACGCTGATAACGAAATCGCGCTCGACGACACGATCGGTAAGATCTTCGTCCTGCGTAAGTCCCAGCCGACATTCACGGATCCGAGCCGCGTCAGCGCGACGCTCGCAGTCGGGGATCAGGATCTCTTCCGATTCACCGTCACACCCGACTCGGCAGGACCGATCTCGCTCACTCGCTTGGTGTTCAAGATTACCGGACAAATTGGTGGAGACGACCTTGACGAGGTAAACTTTAGCTCGGGAGGAGCTCAGGCAAACGCCATCTTCTGTGCTATCGAAAGCGGAGGAACTTCGGGATCCTGTGCGGATACCGATGGTGCTGACGCCGACTCCGTCGACAATGAGGATGACTACCGACTGTCAAACCTCACGCTCTTCGTCAATGGATCCGATGCGACCACGACGAACTCGCTTTCGTACTATGCAGTACGTGTGTCCAACGTCAACTACCTCATCGTCGACTTTGGAAGCCGTCTGACACTCACGTCCGCAACGCTGTTTATCCTCCGTGGAAATGCGTCGCAGGCAGATGATGACGACTTTATCCAGGTCTCGCTCCCGAAGCTTGCTGGAACAACGCTCATTACGGATAATCCTGTCGACATCGTCGATGCGACGGATGACGGTAACGACGCAACCGCAGGTGACAGTCGAGCACCGTTTGAGTACGACGATCCGGATGCTGATGCTGCTTCCGTTGTCTGGTCTGATCAGACTGCGACATCGCACAGCAATAGCTCCGACGACTACACGAATGATCTCTTCCTCACATCGGGAACAGACATCATCTCGTCCCAGTCAATCCAGCGATAATCTCTCTTTGAGAGACTCGCTCACAAAAACCCCCTCTTTGGAGGGGGTTTTGTTGTGCTTGTTTTTTTCTTCGCAGGGGGTATACTCGATAGGCTTTTTACCAGCGTTTATGAAATCAACTCCTTCCCTTTTCGGTATCATCCTCGCCATTGCTATCGCCATCCTCGGGACGGCGTACATGTACGACTACATTTCTCGAAATATCGAGGATACCAATACGGTGCCAGATTCTCGGGATACGGATGGTGTCGAGGATGCACTGTTTCGAGAGCGGGTCTCCGATACAAATCCCGAGCTGTACGATATCACCTATGAGCCGACATATTCCGACGAACAGCTATGAAAATTTCAGGCGAGATTGGACGAGCTGCTCGAATCAGAGGAGTGAGGCGGCACGCGCATCGAATCACGCGAAAATCTGATAGCCCGCCAGATCGAAAAAGCCCGCCTGCATGAGGCGCTCGGGCAGACCGGCGAGGCGATCCGCGTACTCGAAATCCACTATGAAGACAACATTGACAATAATTCCGAGCTTTTGGGGCTCATGGCGACACTCTATGAAAAGGTCGAGGCGTATGATCTCGCGCTCGCACGGCTCGATATTCTCGTGAGGGAGATCGGTGATTTTACCTATCTCCAGCGTGTCGCTGAGATCTGGTGAAAAAAAGGAGACGAACAAAAAGCGCAAAAGGCGATGCGGGCGTATCGTACGCTGCTTCGGCAGGCGGAGGAAAATGCAGGAGCCCGAGTAGTGCCGGACGAAGAATAGGCATGAAACGGGTACTGCCGGATCGTATCGTGGAAATACCGGATCAAACGTCCCAGCGGGGCTGGGTGTTTTCGGTGCCGAGTCGTCGTACCGGAAAAATTTTTGATATGCGTCAGTGGCTCGAAAGTCATAAAAACACCGATATAGACGCTTCCTGCGATCCAAAGCTGCGAAGCGCCGAATATCCGGAAACATCGGAAATAGCTGCATATGACGCGACAAGCACTCTGGATCGCGTCATGATCGCGGGTGTATCGACGAGTGGGATCATCGATCTCGTACGCAGTCGATATGATGCGCTCGGGTATTTCTGCGATTTTCAAAATCGCTATCGTGTCCCCGAGGATGCCCCTGTTTCGCTTGCCGTGCATATCGAGCACCTGTTGTTTTGCTATAAAGATCTCTACTCTCATGCCGATGCTCGTACGATTATCCCGCCGTTTCGCGAGCCGCATCATGCGCGCTCGTGTCTCGCAGCCGTAAACTCGGGGATGATCTCGGCGATCATGATTCCCGATGATATCCTCAAAGCGCGTGAATATCTCGCGCTTTTGATGGCAATGGAGCGAATATCGCCCGTGACGATCGCAAAGCGTCTTGTCTTTCGGGGGGAGGATTTTATCCGCATTTTCATCGATGACAGTATCATCGGACAGGCGAGGATGCGCCACTGACGAAACAATAAAAACCGAGGCTAATCGAATATTTCTGTCTCATGTCCTCCTGATGACGCTGACGCCTATCGAACGCCCCCTTTCTGTCGAGACGCCATTTTTGGATGAGATGCACAAAAAGCCATTTCTCCGGTGGTGTCGGGCGATGGGGTTTTCCGAGGTGCGGACGATATCGCGAAGCGACTACCACAGCATGCGAAAATCGCGCACTGCGATTGACGGCTCGCTGCTCGTCTTGCCCGAGTGATCGCGCATACGCGATCTGCCGGATATTTTACTGGACACGGTGTGCCGCAGCGATACTGACGCGCTCGGACTCCGGGCGCTGATGCGGATTCGACAGGCGATCGATGAGTGGAAAAATATATTTTTAGCACTGCTTCGGTCCAGCGCTCCTCCCTCGAAATCCCTCAAACAATGACTGCGTGCGCTGATACGTCTGCAGGATCGCCTCGATGCGCGACTGCACACTCATTCGGAGTATCAAAAAAATACACTCGCGCATGATGTGCTGGATGCGACTCGGGGGCAGCTGTCGCTTCTTCGCGAGCGGCTCGATGATCTGGACGAATGCATGATCGTCTCTATGTCGGATGCCAGTCTCGCCGAGACGATACTGCGCGAATTTTATGCGGTCGCGACCGTCCGGACTCGGTCTATGCTTCGCACGCACATGCGGACATTTTCACGTGGAGAGTACGATGAGTCGATCGCGGATGCCGTGACTCTGGGCATGCAGCAGACGATCCGGGTCGACCGATGATCGCTTCGTGTTCGCCCCGTGGTGCTCGCTCGGGCACTCTCGTCGGTGCGTTCGCGTCTACGACAAAAGCATCTGGACACTCACGCCATTGATTTTTTCCTGCGAAGGCTCGTCGTGGAGGTGGCGGCGTATCCGTGGACGGACGACGTCTCGGTCTGAGTACCGGAAATACTCGAGACGAAACACATGGGCTGCGTGGGAAAATCACTGCTCGTGCACACATTTCTCGCGCTCGAAGACATCCCGCACACCCTGCTCGATATGGTAGGACATTCGGCGATCCGCGTTGATCTCGGCGGGACGACGCGGTACCTCGACCCGACAAATTTCGTGGCTCCGATCATACTTGCAAATAGTGATCCGGCGGCTTTCGGATACGAGGCGCTCGATATCCCGGGATTTGAAAAACACCAAACATACGCCCGTCCGATGCGCTCGGATACGGGAATTGTCTTTCAGATGCTTTCAAATATCGCCTCGGCATATGCGCAGGAAAAACAGTGGTTCGACGCCCACGCGCTTGCCGAGCACGCGCTCATCATGGAGCCTCGCTCGGCGGGCATTCATTTTTTGCAGGCGAAAATCGAAATCGCTCTCGGAAACGATGACGCTGCACATACTCGCTTTGAGACGACACTCAGTCTCCATCCGGCGCATACCGACGCCCATCGGGGACTCGGTGCCTGGTACTATGCGCGAGGGCGATTTCGTGAGGCGAGGCGCTATTTTTCTACCGGGCTGCGTACCGATGACAGCTCGCCGTCGCTCTGGTACGACTACGGACTGGCGTGTTTGCAGCTTTCAGACCTTCGGGAGGCGCGTGCCGCGTTTGCACGGACGCTCGATCTCGATGAGTATCATGAGCGCGCGCGGACGCTCTGGGAGCATCTGAGAGACAGCTCGTCTGCCGATTAGCGTATCGTCCCTGTTTGGTCGATCGTACGAAAAGAGTTTTCTGTACGCTCGCCGCATTCACTCGTGAAATACGACACAGTTTCCCTTGTCTTTCGTGATTTCTTTTTATAATGCCTTTTTACGATCAATACTCGCGTATGCGTCATATCTGGATTCGACTCGCGGCGATCGCCGTTTTCTTTCTTTTGCTTCTTGCGTACGCCTTTCCGTGGCATGTCGTAGAGGTGGACGTCCCCGAATTTCTGGCATCACCCTACAAGCTGGGACTCGATCTACAGGGGGGTGTGGAGCTTGATTATCGCGTCGACTTTTCAGAGCTGGCGCGCTCGGGTGCCGACTATGACGAGGGTGATGTCGTAGAGGGACTGAAATCCATCATCGAGCCCCGCGTCAATGCGCTCGGTACCGCCGAGCCGACCATCCAGAGCGCGAGCTATGCGGGAGAGCAGCACATCATCGTGCAGATCCCCGTCGCACGTGCCGACGGAGCGGATCTCAGTGAGGAGGAGCGACGAGCGCAAAATGCCGCATTTATCGAGCAAGCAAAGGAAACTATCGGACGCGTCGTCCAGCTCGAGTTTCGCGAGTGAAACGATAATCCGAGCGAAGAAGACCGGACAGAGCGCCGAGAGCTTGCGGATCGCGCTCATGCCGAGATCGCGGATGATGGCATGGCGTTTGCGATCGTGGGAAATAAATATCAGGATCAGTATGAAAATGTCGAGTATTTTACCGGGACGGGGACGCTGGACCAGCTGCCGCAGTCCGTCGCATTTTCCGGGGCGGAGTCGGTGCAGTCCGGCTATCTCGGCGAGCCGAGGCTCGCGACCCGGCAGACCGTGCTGTCGCTGGACAGTCAGGGAAATCTCGTGCAGGGAGGAAACGACGAGGGGTATGTCATCGTCTCTTTTTCCCAGATCGACGATCGCCCAGTCGAAAACACTGAGGACGAAAACGATGCGGGGACTGTAGAGACATCGGACGAGTCGCACATCTGAGCCGACGAAACACCGGCGGAGCCGTGAGTGAGCGATGCGGACACTGCGAATGCCGTCGAGCGCGTGTATACCTACGAGGCGCTTTTCATCAGCGCGGCAGCGAGCGAGTGGAAACCAGCGCGCGACTCCCAGGGACGCATCCTAAATGATCGCTATCTCATCAATACGAGCGTCAGCTACTCGCCGACATTTCAGCCGCAGGTGGATCTGTTTTTCAATGACGAGGGAGCCGAAATTTTCCGAGAGCTCACACAGCGTCTGACAGGCGAGCAGATCGCGATATTCGTCGGAGGAGAGCTCGTGACGGCGCCGACGGTAAACGAGACCATCCCCGACGGACGCGCCGTCATCACGGGGCAGTATACGCCGGAGAGCGCCGCAAAGCTCGCAAACGACATCAAAACCGGTATCGTCCCGGCACCCATCTACCTCTCCAGTGAGCGCACCGTCGACGCGAAAATCGGTGAGGATTCTCTCTCGGTCGTCATGATCGCCGGTATCGTCGGACTCGTCGTCATTCTCGTTTTTCTCATTGTCGTCTATCGCGTATCGGGATTGTTTGCCGGATTTGCGCTCGTCATCTATACACTCCTCCTGCTTGCCGTCGCAAAGTGGTTTGGTGTGGTGCTGACGCTCGCGTCCATCGCGGGACTCATCCTCTCCATCGGTCTCGCCATCGATGCGAATATCCTGATATTCGAGCGGATAAAAGAAGAGCTGCGACGATGAACCGCTCGCCCGAAAGCGGTGGGCATGGGATTCGAACGATCGTGGGCGACCATCTGGGATTCGCATCTCACCTCGCTTGCGAGCGCGCTCATCCTCTTTATCTTCGGTGTGAGCCTCATAAAAGGATTTGGACTCATGCTCGGTATCGGGATCGTCGCAAGCCTCCTCGTCGCGTTTTTCATCTCGCGAATGTTTGTCGTGGCGCTCGCGCGATCATGAATGGGAGAGCGGCGATTTATCGGGATATCTTCGTCGCGTATACGGTAGTTTCGTTTGGAGCTTTCGGCATGTTTTAGCAGATTGTCCGATGCAGGATTTCAAAAACTCCTCATACTAAAATCAAACAGCGAGCATACGCATGTAGCGATGAGGCGATGGCTTTCAAAAACGATACTTCCTTCACGCTTCGTCTTTTCGAGAGTGCATTCCTACTTGAAAAAAAGGCGTAGAAATGTGATTTTGCGCGAGATGTGCGTATCATGATTGTGAAAACTGTTTCTTCGCAGTCTATGAATATCCTCATCATCACTCCATTTTACGCGCCCGCCTATGCCTACGGCGGGATCGTGGCGGTAGCGGAGTCGCATGCGCGCGAGCTTTCAAAGCGCGGATATACCGTCACGGTCGCGACGACGGACGTGCTCGATGCGGCGAGTCGTCATCCCGTCTCGCACGAATGGCGTGACAGAGTGGAGATTTTTCGATTTTCCAATGTCTCAAACCGGCTCGCCAACCGGTATAATCTCTACCTGCCCCGGGGATTTTCTCGCTGGCTCCGGGAGCATATATCGCGCTATGATGCGATATTCATCCATGATGTGTATACGATGTTGACGCTTTGGGGTGCTCGTCTCGCTCGACAGCATCGCATTCCCTATTTTCTCGTGCCGCACGGCGCGCTCAGTCCTGTGCGCATCCGCATGCGTCATATGCGGATAAAACGATTGCTCCTGCGGATGAGCGAGAGTATATTTAGTGCTGCGGAGTGCGTCCTCGCCCTGCACGCTCAGGAGGCGAAAGAGGTGAAAACCATCTCGTCGCGCGCCCGAGTCACGATATTTCCAAATGCCATTGATCCCGATACCATACCGGATATCGATCGTGCTCGTGCGCGCTGATCGCTCGATATCGGTACGGATGTGCGCATCGTCGGTTTTCTGGGGCGCATCCATCCCGTCAAAGGGCTCGATATCGCGCTTTCGGCATTTGCGCGACTGGATCATGAGCGACATGTTTGGCAGTTTCACATCGTCGGTCCCGATGATCCGGCAGAGCGCACTCGGCTGGAAAATCTGGCAGAGTCCCTCGACATCACGAAAAAAATCGTCTGGCATCCGAGCGCCTTTGGCGAGAAAAAATATGCGTATCTGCGTGCATTTGACGTGCTGATCCTCTCATCGTACAGTGAGGGGCTGCCCATGGCGGTCGTCGAATCACTCGCGGTCGGGACGCCGGCGGTCGTCTCCTCGGCATGCAATATGCCCGAGATCGACAAGACGGGTGCGGGTATCGTCTGCGACTCGCCTGCGCCGGAGGAGTACGCCCGTGCGATAGAGCGGATTTTTCAGGATATCGAGTCGTATCGGGATTGCGCGCGCTTGCTTGCATCAGCATCATTTAGCCTGCAGCACAGTATCGACGCGCTTGCAGAGCTCATCAGAGACAGCGTCTCTCCTCGATAAAATTCGTTACTTGTTCGTATGTGTCGCCGCTAGCGAATGCGAGCGTCGGTATGCTGTCGGGTCTGTCTCGCGCGTATGGCGTACCAGACGATAGCGCCGACTGCGACTGCCGCCACGATGCCTCAGACGATGATGTGCAGGTACTGCTCTATGCGCTCTTGATTTTCTCCGAATGCATATCCGAGCCACATGAGGATCAAAAGCCATATCCCGGCACCCGCCATCGTCGTCGCAAGAAAGAGATCGTAGCGCATCCGCGCCATGCCCGCGGGGATGGAAATAAGCTGCCGCACCGCCGGGATGAGTCGCCCGACAAAGGTGTAGAGGATCGCGTTTTTTGCAAAGAGGCGCTCGGATTTTTCGTATGATTCACGCGAGATGAGAAAGTATTTTCCAAAGCGTAAAATACACTCGCGTCCGACGTAGCGTCCTAGCAGATAGTTGAATGTCGAGCCGACAAACACTCCCGCCATTCCCGCTGCGAATGCAAGCATGAAATCAAGCTCTCCAAGTGATGCGCGATAGCCTGCCGGTATCATCGCCACCTCGGAGGGAAACGGTACGAGTGACGCCTCGAGCGCCATCATCACAAATATCGTGGTGTAGGTGATCTGCTCTGTCAAAAATGCAAGCCACGAGAGGAGGGTGTCGATCATGGGGATGACTGGTATGAAATATCCGAAAAAGATAGACGATGCCCAAACAGCTACGCGTATTCGTGCTGTCTGCAGTGCTCTGCATTGTATGAAAATTTTTGTGCTTTCAAATGCAAAAACACACTCACGAAAACAGCCCCGCATACACGCTGAAAACACGCTCCGGACTGGAGCGTGTCGTGTTTGTATAGATATCAAAATGTTTTGAGAATGTACGGACAGGTCTCTCGACACTATGCGCGTATCTCCATGATACTCCCTCCGCAAAACCACCGGTTTACTAAACCGGTGGATGGAGAGTATCCGAACGATAGTGAGGACGAACGCAGTTTGAAATTCGTCCGCAGGGCGATAAAAGCCCCCTGTCAGTAGACAGGGGGGAGTTTACTCATTATGCCGCCTTGGCTTGCTCCGGTGTCTCCGAGGGGGCTTCGTTTTCATTTGCCGCTCTCGGCTGCTCCTGTATCGGCTCATCTGTCTTTTGCTCGGATTTTTTTGATTTTGTGCGCTTTGTGGTCGTGATCTTCGCGCTTTCGCCTTCCGCTTCGATTTCAGATTTTTGCTCTTTGATTGTCTCCTCGGCTGCTGTTTGCGATGTGTCTTCCGGTGCTTCCACGAGGGCTTTCATGGAGAGTCCTATCCGCTTTGCCGACAGATCAAATGCGATGATCTTTGCCTCGACCTCATCGCCGATGCGCACGATATCCTCCATATTTTCGACCGGCTCGTGCGATATCTCGGAGAGATGCACGAGTCCATTGACACCGCCCGCGAGCTCCAGAAATATCCCGAACTGCGAGATCTTCACGACGGGCGCTTTCACCACGTCGCCCTCTTTGTAGCGCTCGGCGAGATCGTCCCAGGGATTTTTCTTCAGGCGCTTGATAGAGAGGCTGATCTTTTCCTGCTCGATGCCGATGACCTGGACCTTCATATGATCGCCGACTTTTGCAAATTTTGACGGATCGCTGACGTGTCCCCAGTCGATTTCGCTGACGTGTACCAGTCCCTCCAGTCCCTCAAACGTGACAAAAAGTCCGTACGTGAGAATACCGCTGACGACACCGTCGACCGTGTCGCCGACCTTGAGCTTCGAGAGCGCGGTCATCCGCTGCTCCTCGATCGCTGCTTTTTCAGAGAAAATAATCTTTCGACCATTATCGTCGACATTGATGACCCGTACCTTGAAAGGCTTGCCGACGAGTCCCCGCAGGTGCTCGAGGATTTTCTCGGTGTTCGCGCCCTCGACGCGCGGATAGTTCATGGGAGTCAGCTGCGAGACCGGGATAAATCCTTTGATACCGTCGAGATCGATCAGCAGTCCGCCTTTGTTTGCCTCGTTTGGTATGACGGTGATGATTTCTTTCGTATCAAAGTTTTGATGCAGGCGCTCGATGAGTCGTGCCTGACTTGCCTTTCGCAGTGAGAGGATGATGAGTCCCGCCTCTTCGTCTTCTTCGATGACGATCGACTCTATCTCGGATCCGACGGTGATTTGCGAGACGTCCTCGAGTGACGAGTGCAGATGCGAACCGGAAATAATCCCGGTAAACTGCCCGTCTATATCCACCAAAATCATCCGATCTGTCACGAGGATCGCACGTCATCGCACGACGTCTCCGACAGAGATTTTTTTGATGGGTTCCATTTCACTGACGATCGGTCCGAAATCTTTCTCTACAGTGGGTGCCATATCGCGTAGGGTTAGGAAATAAAGCGTATGGGAAAATGGGGCGAATGATGGGATTCGAACCCACGACATCCAGATTCACAGTCTGGTGTTCTAACCGACTGAACTACATCCGCCGTTCGACAAAGCCTACCCGAAGTATCTAAACAGAAAATAAATCGAGTGCAACGAGTATAGAGATTTTTTTCAAAAATCAAAGCAGATTTTTGTACTCGGGACTCTGCAGTCGATCGTGTATTTTTCAGGGTGCGTTGCGACTTTCGCCATCGTTTGTTTTGGCGCGCGCGCCGGCAGTGGAGCGGGGGACGGGGTTTGAACCCGCACATCCGAGGGTTGAAGCCTCAGCACTCTCGCTCATTTAAGTTACCCCCGCAGGTGCGATGCATTGTATAAAAAATCGTTCGGGAGTCAAAGGTGTGCATCCGGCATACTTCACGATACTTGTTTTTAGCGTATACGGGATGATATACCGTTTTCGCTGCGATGTCGCCGTATTCGTGATTGTGCGGATCGATAGGCATGATACGAATTGTCTTGACTCGTTCACATGTTCCGTCGTTCGCTGTACGTCCATCGCTATGCTATATGGGGACGTCCGACTGCAGCCACTTTCTTTTTTTGCGCATATTCATATAATGCGGACATTTCACCTGTAGCATGGATCCTGTTTCTCTTTCGATTTTTCTCGGACTGCTCGTACTCTCGGCGTTTTTCTCGGGGACGGAGCTCGCGCTCATGACGCTCTCCGCGCACAAAGTACAGTCGCTTGCGAAGACCGGAGGATGGCGCGGACGGCTGCTTTCGCGGCTGCGTGCCAATCCCGATCGTCTGCTCATCACGATCCTCATCGGAAATAATCTCGTCAATGTCGCGGCGTCGGCGCTTGCGACGGTGAGCGCGCTCGCACTCGCGGAGTCGCTCGCCCTCCCGGGCGAGTACGGCATCGCGATCGCCACGGGGATCGTGACGTTTCTCATCCTCATGTTTGGAGAGATTACCCCGAAATCCCTCGCATCGAAATACAGCGACACCATATCGCTCGCAGTGGCGCCCGTATATGCCGTGCTGATGGTGGTACTGTTTCCGGTCAGTGTCATCCTGGAGTGACTCCTAAAGGGGGTAAGCTGGCTCTTTGGAACGCATCGACTCGGGACGATGATGACGAGCGAGGAGCTCGAGGCGTTTATCGATCTGTCCCACAAACACGGTGCGGTGGAGGACGACGAGCATCGTCAGCTCAAAAATTTGCTTGATCTGGGTGAAACCGAAGCCGAAGCGATCATGACACCGCGCGTGCGGGTCAATTTCGTACACATCGACTCGACGATCGACGAAGTCTGTGATCGATTTCTCTCGCTCTCGCACTCTCGTCTGCCCGTCTATGATCGTTCGCATGATGACGTCGATTTCGTTATCACGCTGCGAAGTGCCTTTTTTCATAAAGCGCAATGACGCGGACATATGCGCCTGCGCGATCTGAGGCTCGAAAAAATCATCAAAGCACCCATCACTCAGCCGCTTGATACGATATTCGAGACCTTTCAAAAATCACGAAAACACATCGCGCTCCTCATGGATGCGCACGGCGGCGTGGCGGGCATCGTCACGCTCGAGGATGTCATCGAGGAGGTATTCGGCGATATCCAGGACGAGACGGATAAAGAGGCGCAGGAAATCGCTCTGCAGTCGGACGGATCGATCATCGTCCAGGGGGGCGTGTCGATAGACGACGTACTCGATGAATTCAAACTCGACAGCTCGGATATCGCGCTCGATGAGCTGTTTCGCGGGGAGCCGGTGAGCTATGTGCTGCTGTCGGAGCTTGCGCGATTTCCGCAGGAGGGAGAGACTGTGACGATCTCCGGGACGGCGCACGAGATACGACTGACCGCCGCCACTGTCAATAAGGGTGCGGTGCGCGAGATTCGCGCTGAGCACTTCGTATACGAGCATACAGAGCACGTCGGCGAGTTTGCCTCATAATCCAAAGAGCATGATCCGGATCTCCGTATGCACGGGAAAGGCGTGTCGAGAGCGATTTTCTGCCTATATCATCCGCCGACTCGAAAACGATCGAAAAAAGTTTTTTCCCGATATGGAAATGGATATCGGCGAGTGTCTGTGTCGCAATCAGTGCAGAGAGGGTCCGAATGTCGTATTTGACGATACGATCGCCTCCCGAGTCTCGCCCATTCGTGCGAGCGAGCTTCTTGCGGAGCGGGTGCATGCGGCGCGTCGAGTGGTATGATCATGAAAATAGACACCATGTGAATACTCGAAAATAATGCTCATGATACGCATCGCGAACGCCTCGTAGGATTCGTCGCGCTCGTAGGGCGTCCGAATGCCGGCAAGTCGACATTTTTGAATACACTGCTCGGCGAAAAGGCGTCCATCGTCTCCGACAAGCCGCAAACGACCCAAAAGACGACGCGCGGTATCTACACGACCCGGGATATGCAGATCATCTTTTTGGATACTGCCGGGATACACGAGGGATGAGACCGGTGGAACGCCGCAGTAAACCGGCACGCCCTCAAATCGCTCTCGCGATCGCATGCCATCCTGCATTTCATCGACAGCTCCAGACCGGTCGGCGCGGAGGAGCAAAATATTCGCACTGTCCTGTCCCGGGTTTCGACGCCCGTAGTCCGGATTTTTTCAAAAACGGATCTGCCGTCTCGAGTCGATATGTGAGACTTTCCCGATGCCATACCGGTTTCGAGTATTGAAAAGACCGGTTTTGACCGGGTCATCGAGGCGCTGCGCCCCCACCTGGAGCGCGCCCCATTTCTCTACGAAGAGGATGTCTACACCGATCAGGACATGTACACGCGCGTGTCCGAGATCGTGCGCGAAAAGCTCTTTGCCCGTCTGGAAGAAGAGCTGCCGTACAGCATCTACGTCGAGACGGTGGAGATCGACGAAGATGAAACCGGTCGACTGCGAATCCTCGCCTATATCTACGTGGAGCGCGAATCGCAAAAAGCGATCATCATCGGAAAAAAGGCAGCGTTTCTCACCGAGGTCGGCACTGCCGCGCGCCTGGATCTGGAGGCTATTTTCGACCGACCGATATTTTTGGCGCTGCGGGTGAAGCACCTGCCGAAATGGAAGCGCAATGAGAAAATCGTGGAGGGACTTTTGGAGGAGTAATGTTTATATAGTCACCTCGGTGTGCCCGGTTTGTTTTCGGGATTTTTTGCACATGTTGCCATGCATGCCTGTGCAAACTGCGTGATAGGCATGCGTCACTTGTGTATAAAACCTTCTTCACTCTACCCGAGTCCGGATTGCGGACACTCGCGCGTATTTCCAGGGCTTTGATACTGATGGGAGACTATACGACTATCTCCCGCGAAAAACATTTGAAAAATCAAAAAAACCCCTATAATTTTCCCACCCGAAAATTTTTGCGGTGGTGGTGGAATTGGTAGACACGCACGCTTGAGGGGCGTGTGGAGCAATCCGTGGGGGTTCAAGTCCCCCCCTCCGCACCAGACGGATACGACGACTGCCCTTTCGGGCAGTTTTTTCTCAGGGAGGCATCGTGCGCAGAGAGCGTGCATCCGACCGGTCGAGCGCATGCGGATGCAGGGGCGAATGTGCCGACAGAGCGTTCAAATCCCTTTCACACCAGAGAAAATTTTCAGTCTATTCGAAAGTGTTTTTGATCTCGGGAAAGTCCGTGTAGTCGGTAAAATCGTAGCAGCCGATTACGCATTGATTTGCCCGACACTGCACTTCGTAGGGGCAGCTGGAGCGAGTAGCGTAATTCATCGGCAGTATTGCGCATTCATCGTGAGTGCTGCAGGACTGTCCCATTTCTTCGGCGATATCAAAGGGAACGCCAACGCCAAAATGTTTTTCCGCCCGTTCGATGTAGATGTGTCTTTGAGGTATCCCACTGATACTTCGTAGTTTTTCATGAGCTTCCGGGCTAAAATGCTCTTTGAGATCTTTTGTATAGCCACTGCCGTCCCGTGGCATCCAGATACTAAAATTTCCATTTTCCCGAGTGATTTTCACCGGGACGGATATCGCACTTCCCGTTGTGAGATAGGGGCTGACTTTTTGAATGTCGCATTGCTGTCGGCATGCCTCTTTATTGTCGTCTTTACTCATAAAACAGTGCTTTCGAGACGCCTCATCGGGACAGAGAATTTTTTCGTCTTGAGGATAAAACTCTTCGCAAAAAACCTGTAAATATACAGCACTGTCCTGAGTGTCGAGGATATCATACGCACAAAAATTTCTCGCGTTTGATCGAGTCGTCCATGCCACGGTTTCCTCTAAAAATTTTGTCATGTCGCAGTCCAAATCGTACTGACTCGCATCGCAGTCTGCGACATTTTCGATAGAGGAAATACCGGTTTTTTCGTAGGATCAGTCTTCTATCGTGGTATTTTCCCGTGCATTCGTCGGGCTGTCTGCGAGATCATCGTGTATCTCACTGTCGACGGCACACGCAACAAGAAACAGCTTGGTGATGATGACGAGAGCGATCAGATGTGCTTTCATGAAATTTTGGATCGTTAGTACTTTTGAGAGCATTGTAGATACTCAGTGAAAAATAACAAGACCGCATAGAGCAAATAGCGTGATTTTCCGTCTATCGGGACAATACATCCGTACGAAAGAGAGCATAGCTGAAACTCGACGCCTGCTGCTTGCAAAAAATCCTCTTTGCGAAGAGTAAAGAGGATTTCGGATACTTTCTGTGAAGGGTGCTATGCTTTCACTTTTCGCTTCTTGTTTTTTCACTGTGTTTCTACGATTTCCACTCCGGCAGGGAGCGGCTTTGCGCGGTCGCGCAGATTGACCACGAGCTGCTGCATGATCATGAAAATCGTATTGACCAGCCAGTACACACCCACTCCCAGCGGGAAAAACGAGACGGAGACGGCGATGACCGGCGGCAGTCCCCAGAGCATCGCGCGGCTCATGAGTGCGGGATCGGGCATCATGGACGCGCTGTCGTTTGATGATGCGTCATTGTCTTTTTCTTTGGCTTTCTGCTGTTCTTCGGATGCGGGAGTGCTCGGCAGAGAAAAGTATATCTGCAGCCACTGCAGCACGCCGACCAAGAGCCCCAGTACGATAGCGCCCGTCCCGCCGATACCCGCGAGATCGAGCCCCAGAAATTCGGTATTGATGGAGGTCGTATCAAAATCCGAGAGCGTCGGATAGAGAAAATACGCATTCGTCGGTGAGTCTATGTGCAGGATGACCGAGTAGAGGATGATGAGTATGGGCATCTGGATGATGAGCGGCAGGCACGATCCGACGGGATTGATCTTCTCGCGCTTATAGAGCTCTATGAGCTCCATGCCGAGTTTTGCCTGATCATCGGCGTAGCGCTCCCGAAGCTCCTGGATTTTCGGCTGGACGGTCTGCATCCGTCGAGCATTTACGAGCATCTGATGCTGCGGTACGAGCAGGACGATGCGGATGACGATCGTCACGGCGATGATGGCGAGACCGAGTGAATGATTTGGAAACAGATCGATGAGAAATACAAACGCATTGTAAATCGGGGCATAGAGGATGGTGCGAAAAAACGCATGAATCGATCCTGCCGGCTCGGTAGAAAACGTCGCCGCCGAAAACTGGTCGCCGGTCTCGAGCTTTAGAGTAAAGACCCCCTCACGCTCGAACAGCGGAGCAAGCGGCTCGAATGGGATCGTTGCTTGACTCTCTGCAGTGATGGCAAGCTCGATACAAAAATCCTCCGGAAGCTCCGAGAGCGTGCGCCCGTCGAGCTCGATAGCGAGATCGTCGCAGACGTCTATGGCGACGGATTCGCCTGTCGTATTGGTGATATTCACCGTCGGCAGCTCGGGGATGGTGTACTCGCGCGAGCTTGCGTCCAGAGTGAGAGCGTTTGCAGGGATATCCGTCTCCCGGGCGTCCGGCGCAAAAAACAAATTTGCGAGCAGTAATGCGACCAACGCGACGAGCAGGATATTGAGGAGTTTTTGATTTCCCATTCGGATGATGCGGCTGATGGATTAGAATGCCGAGAAAATGGCGGAAAGAAGCGTAGCTATGCTGGCATCGAATTGCTCGCGGGACACGGCGGATCGCCGATCGAGCTTCACTCATTTTTTGGCGCGTACCACGATGTCGAGTCATCGGGCGTCCCGGACACTCGCCATCGCAGCGTAAAACCGCCGCCGAAAAAAATTTCTCTGGACGCTTCAGGCGACGTGTTTTGCCGACAGGATGAGGGCAAATCGGGCGTGATGCAGGCGATTTGGGCGGACGTCCGCTCTGAGGACAGATGAAAAAAAAGGCTTTCCACTGCGTAAAACCTTTTTGATTTCGCGCTCTCGGAGCCGGTATCGTTTCGCGATCATGCGTGCTGCAAAATGGAAAGCACGAGCATTATTCCGGTCGAAATCGCTCGTTTGATCCCGCTGACATCACGACGCGTGCCGTCCCACCTGCGACGATGTGCAGTTTTGATTTTCCCTTGACGGTCTGGTAGCGCTTTGGGTAGGAGACCACGAGCTCGTGCCGTCACTTTTGCCGGCGGGATTTCAGGACCTTTCGTCCTCCGGGTGTCGTCGATCGCGAGAGAAAGCCGTGTGTCCGCAGGCGCTTTCGTTTCTTGAATGGCGAGAGCATGACATTTCGTATCAAAAAATATGCGTGAAACGCGAGAAATTGTATGAAAAAAACAGACGAGGTCAAATGATTTTCACGCTTCCTATCGTTTCGCGACGGTGAGGGTGTACTCTATCGCGTCTATGACGATGGGTGCTTGTTTATCGGGGCTGCTCATACGCTCCACTATCTCCGACAGCGTCTCCGTCTCGATATAGTCTTTATGCTCGGCTACGAGTGTCCCGATATCGCCATGTCCGTCTTTGTCTGTGATCGCAAGCGCTATCCGATCCGACACCTCGTACCCCGCTTCTTTTCGCAGATCCTGCACCGCTCGTACCAGATCGCGCGCCGCACCCTCCCGCGCCAGCGCCTCGTCGATATCCAGATCCATGGCGATGACGGTCGTCCCGTCTCACTCTACATTGTCATTATCATCCAGGGGTTCGTAGACGATTTCAAACTCATCCTGTGCAAGCGCGTACTCTCCGACCGCGATCGTGCCGTCGGCGTTTTCGGTAAATTGTCCCGCTTTTGCGAGGCGAATCACCTCCTGCACTGCAGAGCCGAGCTTTGCGCCGAGCAGACGGGCATTCGGCTTTCCGATGCGCTGGGCTATGGTCTCGGCGCGAGCGAACTTTACTTCCTTGACATTGAGCTCTTCGCGGATGATATCCAGATAGTACGCATCCAGATCGACGGCGATCGTGATGGATCGCAGAGGTTGGCGGACGCGGATTTTTTTGCGGGCGCGCAGGGCGAGACCGAGAGCGACGACCGATCGTGTCGTGTCCATGGCGGACTCGATCCCGGTGAGGATTCGTGCGTTATTGTGCTGCGGTATGAGATCGAGGTGGACGGATTCGCGTCCCGTGAGCGCGCGATAGATATATTCACTCGTAAATGGAGTGAGCGGCGCCATGACGCGTACGAGATCGACGAGTGTCGAGTAGAGCGTCTCGTATGCCTCCTGTTTGTCCGTGTCGTTTTCCGATCGCCAAAATCGCCGGCGTGATCGACGAATATACCAGTTTGTCAGCTCATCGAGAAATGTGGAAATCGCCCTGGCGGCGACGGGGATATTGTACGATTCAAATGCCTCATTGACCGTCCGGATCATCCGCTGAGATTTTGTGATGAGCCATGTGTCCAGGATATTTCCGAGTGCTCGTCGCGGCAGCGGCATGATCTCGCAGTTTGCATAGCCGTACTGTCCGTAGACTCCCTCCTCTCTGGAGAGTCCGTAAAATCGATACCGCAGCGCGCGCAGCGTCCCACCGTGGGCGACGATCAGGATATTTTTCTCAGGGTGCTGGGACTGGATGCGCTCGTATGCGGATACGACTCGATCGACGAAATCATCAAACGGCTCCGTTTCATTTTCCCGATATGCGCTCGTCCAGTGGTCGAGGTGTCAGTGTGTTTGCTGGTACTCTGCCTTGATTTGTTCGTGTGTCATGCCGTGGTATCGACCATAGTCCTGCTCGATAAATCCCGACTCGACAAGAATCTCTCCGGTATACCCGGTCTCCTGCGCGATGCTCTCGGCGGTTTTTCGTGCGCGTATTTTCGGTGAGGTGATGATGAGATCAAACGCTTTTCCCTCGAGTGCCAGTCGCTTTCCCGCCTCTGTTGCCTGCGTTTGTCCCGTCTCGTTGAGCGGACTGTCGTCGGCTCCTCCGTTGAGCTTCTTTTCGGCATTTTCATGCGTCTCTCCGTGCCGTACGAATATCGTCTCTCCTCTCTCTGACGTCCACCCGTCGATATTCGCATAGGTGGTGAAAAACGAGTACGCATTCCAGAGAGGGAGGATGATGCGCTTCGTCGCGTCGATGATGCCGTCCTCCGAAAAATTGATATCGCCCCCTGAAAGAAGCGGACTCGAAAGCGTGTAAAACCGGATGGGATCGGCGCCGTATTTTTCGATCGTGGCTCGGGGATCGGGATAGTTTTGAAAGCTCTTGCTCATTTTCCGACCGTCGTTTCCATAGATGACGCCGGTGACGATGACATGCAAAAATGCAGGCGAATCAAACAAAAGCGTGCTCACCACATGCATGAGATAAAACCACGCGCGCACCTGTCCCACGTACTCCGCGATGAAATCGGCGGGAAAGCTCGCCTCCATCTTTTGCTCGTTTTCAAACGGATAATGAAGCTGCGCGTACGGCATCGATCCGGAGTCCATCCAGACATCCAGTACCTCGGGGATGCGTGTGAGAGTGTTTCCGGTTTTCGGACTTTTGATTTTCACGCGGTCGATATACGGACGATGCAGATCAAAGAGCGTGCAGTCGTCGGAAAAGATATAGTCGACGGCGTACATTTTTCCGGATTTTTTCGGGTTGTTTGTGAGTGAAAATTCAGGCTTTCGCGTATCGTAGTCCGCCTGGTGTATGGCGAGACGCATAGTCACGGACGGCTCTGAATGGGTACAGATCACGATCGTCTGCCCGCGATGTCTTGCGATTGCTTCTCGTAGAAATTTCATCGATCGCTCGGAAATTTCTGCGGGGGTCTCTCCGCCCTCGTGGGGATTGTATTTCCAGCGTCGATCCCGATAGTTTACCGGGGTATCCTGTATGTCTGGAATGCTCATCTCGCTCAGGCGCTCATCCGTCTGAATGCTCATATTTTTCACATTTGCAAGCGGTGTCACGGTATCCACACACCGCTGCAGCGGTGATGAATATATTGCGTCGATGTCCGTATCGCGAAATGCGTTTGCAAATTCCTCCGCCTGTCTTTGTCCTGCATCTGTCAGTCTCGCCTTTCCCTCGCCGTCATAGCACTTCTTTTCATTGTAGTCGGTTCTCCCGTGTCGCACGAAGATAATCTTGGTGATGATGCCCTCGTCCCGCGTGAGCTGCATGATCTCGTCGCGCGATCCGACGACGATCGTCTCCGAGCCGTCCGCCGAGCGCCATACCGGCATTGGCGTTCCCCAGTATCGCGTACGAGAGACGCACCAGTCGGGCGCCGCCTCCACGCTTTTTTGAAATCTTCCGTGCTTGAAATGTGCGGGAAACCAGTCGATATTTTCGTTTTCCGACAGGAGTTTTTGTTTTGACGACTGGATATCCACAAACCAGGAATTTTGCGCTTTATAGATCAGTGGTGTGCCGGATCGCGGACAAAACGCGACACGGTGCGTGATGCTCTCTTTTTTGAAAAGCTGTCATTTCTCGGCGAGTCGCTGCATGATCGTATCATTTGCATCCCGATAAAATATCCCCTGAAAGTCCGGTATTTCCGCCGTGTATTTCCCCTCTGTATCCAGCGCATTCGAGACTGTCACGCCGTAGGGTTTCGCGATCTGCTCGAAATCATAGTCACCAAACTCCGGCGCCTCGTGCCCGATCCCCGTCCCGTCCGTGTCCGTGATGAAATCACCGTGATAGATGCGGTGGTCGTTTTCATTCCCGGTTTTTCCAGCGTAAAAATCAAAGGGAGGCGTGTAAAGCAGTCAGATGAGCTTTTCGGATGCGATTCCTTCTTTCACTGTGTATTCTCTCCCATGAAACACTATATCGACCCGGTTTTTTGCGACGATGAACCACGCTTCCCGATTGTTTCGAGCATATTTTTCATCATGTAGTGCCACCTCGACATATTCGACATTCTTATTGATCGCAAGTGCCATATTTGCCGGGATCGTCCACGGTGTCGTCGTCCAGGCGAGCGCGTAGGTATTTTCCCACTCTGGTCAGTTGACCGACAGATCGAATGCGACTGTAATCGCCGGATCATTTGCCTCGGCGTACGAGTTGTCCATCGCCACCTCAAAATTTGAAATGGGCGTCGAGAGCGCCGTAGAGTAGAGCGAGACGCGCTTTCCCTCGTAGATATGTCCGCGCTCCCACAGCGTCCGAAATACCCAGAGCACCGACTCCATATAGTCCTGATCCATCGTGCGGTACGCTCCCGCGAGATCGACCCATCGTCCGATATTGTCTATATACCAGCTCCACTCGGCGGAGGTGTCGCGGGTGTAGCGGTAGCACTCCTCGATAAATCGCTCGATACCCACCCGATCCTCGATCTCGCGACTCGTCTCGATGCCGAGGGATTTTTGCACTTTTTGCTCGATGGGGACGCCGTGACAGTCCCAGCCCCACACGCGCTCCACGCGCTTGCCGCGCATCGTCCAGTAGCGCCCGACGACGTCTTTGACGATACTGGACAGCAGGCTCCCGTAGTGTGGTGTCCCCGTGATAAACGGCGGACCGTCGTAAAACCGGTATGCATTGTCGGCAGACCGGGTTTCTATCGACCGACGAAAGGTGTCGTGTTGTTTCCAGTATTCGAGGATTTCCTGCTGCAGCTGCCAAAATGATTGCTTCGGATCGACGGGAGGAAAGGATGTCATACGAAAAATGTAGTAAAAAGTGAGACTATGCGCCCTGGCGAATATCGAGACGTGAGAGCCGGTCTATGAGCTCGTTCGCTTTTTCGAGGACTTTCGGATTTCCGATGCCGACATCCTGAAAATCCTCCGCCCACGCGTGCACGATGGGTCCGACTGCGATCGCGCCCTCGTGCAGCACGAGGGGCTTTGCGAGGTCGTACTCCGAGAGCCACGAACGAATGCCGCTACTCACACCGATGATACCAAACGGCTTCATATCAAAAACATGCTTGTCACCGATGAGATTGAGAAAATTCATAAACGGACCTGAGACCGAATAATTATAAATCGGAAAGGCGAAGAGAAAGTGCGAACACTCACCAAACTGCGTACGAATATTCGCAATGTTTTGACCATACTCTCCAAAATCTCCCGCCATAGGAAAGTCGTGCTCTCTCAGATCGAAATACCTATGATCGATATTTCGCTCTCGGAGAGTATTTCTGATCTCACCGCAGAGGAGCGCGGTATTTGAGTGCGGATTCATACTCCCCTGGACGAGCGCGAATTTCATGACGGATAGGCTGAAGACGAAAAGGCGATACTACGAAATATTGCGGGTTTTGCAAGGTTATCCTGTCTGCTGTAGGCTTCTGTTTTTCAGGTACCGATCTATCTTGATGCCCTCCTCGTATGATACGTTTGCTAAATTCATCATTATATTTTCTTTTCGTCCCCCGTTCCATTTGAGATATATTTCTTGTAAATACTGTTTCTCATGAAAAAAGGATGTATACTGTATTTGCAGTACAAGAAAAAATCAATGAATAAGAACTACTGATTCGGATATTTGAAATTGAAAATTATCAAGTACAAGCTTGAAAGGCATCGTTGGAGCAATATTGCTTTTATAGATACACGATTCGATATCTTGAATACAAGACCGAAAATCATGACCGATGAGAAATATTTTCCATGAAATATCCAGTGCAGGGATGGTACCAAAATTATGACAAGGGATAATTATCCTATAACATTGCTGATCTGATCCTTCGATTATTGCATTCTGTACGCTAAAATACGGACGATCTTTCTCTCTTTCATTTTCCCACTTTTTGATTGTGATTTTTGTATTTTCCAAGGAAAGATATGCAGACGCAGCTGCCGCAGCTGATGAGATAAAGGCACAGACTATTACTACTCTTTCCCAGTCAATACCTTTCAACATTGACCATATTCATTCTATCATAAATCATCTATGATGAAAGATTATATTTTGTGACTCATACTCCCCTGGACGAGCGCGAATTTCATGACGGGCGGGCTGAAAACGAAAAGGCGATACTACGAAATATTGCGGGTTTTGCAAGTATCGGTTTTCTATACAATGGCTTTGCGTTGAACTTTGCCGATGCGTATGACCAGCACATAATAATCGGGACGAAGTATCGTCCATACCTCCTCCGCAAAGCCCTCTGCCACCGGCTGGAATTATTCACTGTATATATATGGAGTTGAGAATGTGATTGAAAATTCAAAGGTACGAATTGATCCAAGGCGAGTATGCAAAAACCCCTGTCGTGCTAAAACTTTTGAAACTCTCATGAAATTCGTATACTCCCTCTCCTGTCAATAATTTTTCTCCCAAAATGCCCGCGACCCCCATCCGAAATATCGCCATCATCGCCCACGTCGACCACGGAAAGACGACACTCGTCGACGCCCTGCTGAAACAAAGCGGCGTATTTCGTGAAAACGAGCAGGTGGACATCTGCGTCATGGATTCGGACGCACAGGAGCGCGAGCGCGGTATCACCATCTACGCGAAAAATACCGCGGTCATGCACGCCGAGACAAAGATCAATATCGTGGATACTCCCGGGCACGCGGACTTTGGATCCGAGGTGGAGCGCGTACTGCGGATGGTGGATGGGGCACTCCTGATCGTGGATGCGTACGAGGGTCCGATGCCTCAGACGAAATTTGTCCTGCGAAAAGCACTCGCTCTCGGACTCAGACCGATCGTCGTGGTCAATAAACTCGACAAACCAACCGCCCGTCCCGATGAGGTGATCAATGAAGTATTCGATCTTTTTGCGGAGCTCGGGGCGACAGACGAGCAGCTTGATTTCCCCATCGTATACGCGATCGCGAGAGACGGCATCGCCGTGCGGGAGATCACCGACGAACGAAGGGATATTTCGCCGCTGTTTGAGACGATCCTCGCACACGTCCCCGAGGCACCAAACGACGTGGAAAAGCCCCTCCGGATGCAGATCGCGAGTCTCGCGTATGACAATTTTTTGGGGCGAATGGGGATCGGACGCGTGTACGAATGAAGCGCTAAAACCGGACAACAGGTCACCGTCATCGACAATGACGGCAATCGCAGAAATGCAAAAATCTCAAAGGTGCTCACCTCTCTGGGACTCAAAAAAATGGAGACTTCCGAGGCGGCTCCCGGCGACATCGTGACGATCGCGGGGATCGCAGATATTTTCGTAGGAGAGACGATCACGACGGATCCGGATGCCGAGCCGCTGCCCGCCATCACCATCGATCCGCCGACACTGAAAATGGAATTCACGGTCAATGACTCGCCATTCGCGGGAAAGGAGGGAAAATACGTAACATCGCGAAATATCCGCGAACGCCTGGAGCGCGAGCTCGAGATGAATGTGGGACTGCAGGTTGATTTTGATGCAGGGGAAAATACATACATGGTCTCGGGACGCGGAGAGCTGCACCTGTCGGTACTCATCGAGGGAATGCGGCGCGAGGGCTACGAGCTGCAGGTCGGATCGCCGCAGGTGATCTATCATGAGGAAAATCACAAGCGCCTGGAGCCGATAGAGTCCGTGACGATCATCGTCCCCGAGGCGATGAGCGGGACGGTCATGGAGCACCTGGGAAAACGCAAGGGAATCGTACAAGACATGCAATCGGATGGTGTGAATACGACCCTGCGATTCGAGGTGCCGACGCGGGGACTGCTCGGATTTCGGACGGTATTCACCATCGAGACAAAGGGAGAGGGGATCATGTACAGCTCATTTGCGCGATACGACGAGTACCGCGGCGACATCGCAAAGCGCGAAGTCGGCTCGCTCATCAGCGGATTTACGGGGACGTCGACGGCGTACGCACTCTGGAATCTCGAGGAGCGTGGACCGCTTTTCATCGAGCCGGGGACGGAGGTCTACGAGGGGATGATCATCGGCGAACACCTGAAATGAAGCGATCTCGTCGTCAATCCCATGAAAGCAAAACAACTGACGAATATGCGCGCGTCCGGATCGGACGAGGCGGTGCGTCTGACCCCCATCAGAAAAATGACGCTGGAGGACGCGCTCGACTACATCGCCGACGACGAGTATGTGGAGATCACCCCCGAGAATATCCGTCTGCGAAAGAAGTATCTAAAGGAGCATGAACGCAAGAAAGGAGGGAAATAAAAAAATTTGACACGCACGGAAAAGTCCCTAGAGTGCCATTTAATATACTCTTTATCTTTACTTTTCATGACTGTTTTAGATGGGTTCGACGGGTGAGCGAATATGCTTGGCGATACAAATCCAGGATCTTGAGGATGCTGGGTGCTAACAATGCATGTGGCAAGTGCGATGGATGCTGCGATGTATCGTGATATTATGACATGATTCGGAGGTATGGATGATATAGATAAAATAGATGTGACAAACGAAGATCAATGATGAGAAATGGAAATGCAGGCAACGCCATGAAGCAGTCCGTGTAATCCTATCGTGGCGCAGGATCTTGCAGAGGCTTTGCAGATGAGACAGATGAGTCCTTATGTATATATTCGACTTTGTACAATTGAGCCTTGACAAGACTTTTCATGATGTGATCTGAGTCGTTTCGTTCTCGATGGACTGGACCTCTCGGGGTGTAATTGTAGGAAGACGAGATTCTGTGGTGCTGTGATATGGGATACGAGACTGGCGGGTGATTTTTGAGGCGCGGATTTTACCGATGCTTTTTTACAGGATGTCAATGCTTCGTGAGAGATGGCTTCTTTTCATGGGGCGATTTTCCGGAGAGCGGAGCTCGTCTCTGTCTCTTTTGCCGGTGCGGATTTGTGAGGTTCGGATTTTGTCGATGCGACCTTCGATGAAGTCACTATGCAGTGAGCGAAAACAGAAGGTATGAAAATCACATGGTGGGCATGAGACGAGCCGATGTATACTGATTATGACGATCTTTCAGCGGATGAACGTGTAGAGCTGCTGACATGACGAAATGCGAGTTATTTAGAACGAAATGCGAGTTGTTCAGAAGAGTAATTTTCACTGCTCTTGTCTTCCGTCTTTTTCTCCCTACACTGACTCCCGTATTCGGGAGTTTTTTCGTATGGCGCGACTGTATATCCTCGACGGACATCACTTTCTCTACCGGCTTTTTCACGCCGTGCCGGAGTTTACGACCAGCGACGGACGCGTCGTAAATGCCGTATTCGGACTCGCTCGCGTGTTGTTTCGCATCCTGCGGGAGGAGCGTCCCGATGGGCTCGTCGTTGTATTTGACAGCAGAAAAAATTTTCGTACGGACATCTCCCCCGACTATAAGGGTACACGTGATCGCATGCCCGACAATCTGCGCGTGCAGGAGTCGCTTTTACTTCAGCTTCTTGGAGTGCTCGGCATTCGCGTGCTGTCGGTGGACGGCTACGAGGCGGACGATATTATCGGGACGCTTGCCACGCAGTGCCAAAAATCCGGTATCGAGATTCGCATTCTCTCTTCGGATAAAGACCTGTTTCAGTTTGTCTGAGACGGGGTGCGCATCTACGATCCGATGAAATCGCAGATTTTCGGATACGCCGACGCCGAGAAAAAATTTGGAGTTGCGCCGGAATTCATCGTGGATTTTCTCTCGCTCGTCGGTGACAGCTCGGACAATATCCCGGGCGTCCCCGGTATCGGACCGAAAAAGGCGGCGGTGCTGATCGGCGAGTACGGCAGCCTGGAAAATATCTATGCGAATCTCGACGACATTCCCGGGAAAACCCGGGATATGCTTGCTGCGTACGAGGCACAGGCATTTCTCTCGAAGCGTCTGGCGACGATCGACGTGCGTGTCCCGGTTTCCTGCGAGCTGTCAGACTATGCCGCTCCCGGTCCGGAGGCGACGGAGTCCGCGGAGACGATCGCATTTTTGGAGTCACTGGAGTTTCGCTCGCTCATCCCGGGAGATCGGGTTTCATCTCTTGCGGATTTCGCATCGCTCGGGATCGCCGTACGCGAGATTGACGCGCGTATCATCGCGCATATACGGCAATCAGCTCATGAAAAATCCCACATCGCCCTCGCCACATGGGGAAATGGACTCTCGCTCTCCGGTGTGGTCGTCATGACTGCGCCGCAGACGGCGTACACCGCCACCCCTGAAAATCCCCGATTTTCCGAAATGATCGATTTGCTACTCGGCTATGACAGACTCGTCGGCTACGACCTAAAATCGGATCTGCGTCGTCTGGAGGCGTGGCGGGTGTGGGAGGAAAATGACATGAGCACTCGATAGATTGCCCCTCGAATTCATCACGCCCTTCCGTTTCTCATGCCGAGAGGACTGCGATTTTCGTATGAATGCGGTGATAGATACGAATCTCGGTATATGCCTCAAATAGGATATACTGCACGATTCTACAGTGGATTCGCTTCTGATGGGGTTTTCCGATTGATACCGTCTACTGGAGGATGATATCCTCCGCCATCCGCCGAAACCGTCGTCTCCCCTCCTCGTCGAGAGGGGTATCGTCAAATCGACTTGCGGTATACACTTCTTCAAATCGGCGAACCGACTGGCTCTGGGACAGGACGCGCATCTCCCGTCCGGTGCGCGACAGCGCACTCGGATAGTGCCGACTCTCCGCGAGATAGGCGCGTACCAGACGGTGTACGGACTCGAGCATTTGCACATGATCGTCGGGTATGCGTGCCAGCTTTGCCAGATAGCGCTCGCGGATGACGGACAGCGGGATGAAATCACTCGTCGTCAGGATGCGGGCACGCAGCGGGAAAAGCCACCGCGCTGACGAGATCACGACACATACTATCACGATCACCAGGATCATCCAGGCTCACGGCGGCAGATCGACGATGGGGGGAAATACGAAATCTTTGATGGGATGAATGTCTTCCATTGTACGTCAGCTGAATGCAGGAGTAAAGGCACGAGCGCTACACGACGCTCTCTTCCATTTCCATGGCGATGAGGATATTCATTTCCGCCGCGTATTCAAGCGGTAATTCGGAGACGATGGGACTCAGAAAGCCATTTACGATCATCGTGCGCGCCTGCAGCTCGGAGAGTCCCCGACTCTGCAGATAAAACAGGATCTCCTCCGACAGACGTCCCGCCGTTGCCTCGTGTGCGACTGTCGCCGTGGCGTTTTGTACGCGGATATCGGGATAGGCATTATTTTGCGATATGTCGTCCAGGAGCAGTCCGTCGCACTGGACTTCACTGACCGCGTTTTCGGCAGTCGGCTTTATATCCAGGAGTCCGCGGTACAGCGAGATACCTCCGGCTTTGGAGAGCGATTTTGAAAGCACTCGCGAGCGCGTATCGCGTCCGATATGGATGACCTTTGCGCCTGTGTCCGTGTGCTGTCCAGCATTTGCGACGGCGATGCCGATATGGCTGGATCGCGATCGGTCTCCCCTTAGCACCGAGCACGGATAGAGCATCGTCACGCCCGAGCCGAGATTTCCTCCCACCCATTCTATCGAGGCGTCGTCTGCCACGAGCGCTCGTTTCGTATTCAGATTGTACGTATCCGCGCTCCAGTTTTCCACCGATGAGTAGCGGACGTGCGCACGCTCTCAGACGAAGATCTCCACTAGACCCGCGTGCAGCGAGCTCGTGCCGTATTTCGGGGCGCTGCATCCCTCGATGTAGTGGACGCTCGAGTCTTTTTCCGCGATGATGAGGGTATGCTCGAATTGTCCGCCGGCGCGCGCATTCATACGAAAATACGCCTGCAGAGGCTCGCCGATGACCACTCCCGCGGGCACGTAGAGAAATGTCCCGCCGCTCCATACCGCTCCATGGAGCGCCGCAAATTTGTGATCGTGCATCGGCACGCACCGCATGAAATATCGTCGTACCAGTTCTTCATGCTCTCGCAGGGCGATGCTCATATCCGTGAAAATCACGCCCTTGTCTCGCAGCTCTTGTTTGAGAGAATGGTACACCGCCTCGCTGTCGTACTGCGCGCCGACACCCGCCAGGATGCGGCGCTCTGCCTCTGGGATGCCGAGCCGGTCGAATGTCGCGCGGATTTTCTCCGGAACGTCATCCCAGCTGGTCGTATTTGCCCGGGTTTCTCTGGCGCGGGCATGATAGCAGATAGCACCGAGATCGAGACCGGAGAGATCGGGACCCCACGTCGGAAGCGGCTTTTCATGAAAAATCCGAAGTGACTCCAGGCGATGTGCCAGCATCCATTCCGGCTCATCGTTTGCCGCCGAGATTTGCCGGACGACCGACTCATCGAGACCGGGTGAGAGCTCGTCGCGATACGACACATCGTCGCGCGTATCAAATAATTTTCGGGATATACCGGAAAATACCGGTTTTTCGAGTATGCTTGCCGGGGTGTTCATTGGACTGTATAGTGTTATACCGGCATCGAATCGGTGATCTCGCTTTCGTCGCGATGCTGGATACTGTGCTGATTTTCGCGCAGACGGTCGGTCAGCTCTCTGCCTCCGATACCGGTGATGCGTCCCGCCTCCATGAAAACAACCCGGTCCGGAGTCAGGCGATCTAGGAGCTCGAAATTGTGCGAAATGACCAAGAATGTCGTATCGGGACTGCGCGCATCGGTGACGAGCTCGGCGATGGTCTGCAGTGCGTGCGCGTCGAGCCCGGAATCAAGCTCGTCGAGTATCACGATCGATGGGGACAGCAGTCGCATCTGCAAAAACTCGATTTTTCGCTTTTCTCCACCGCTAAATCCGACGTGCAAATCCCGATCCAGAAACGACTCGGAAATCTCGAGCGCCGACAGATGCGGACGCACCATGCGTGAAAAGACGAAAGGAGTGATCTCTTTTGCGTCCGGATCGTCCCGTTTCATCCTGGTATTTACGATAGTGCGCAGGTACTCGCCGAGGCGGATACCGGGGATCTCCGGGATATGCTGAAACGACAAAAACAATCCGCGCGCACTCCGCTCGTCCGCAGGGAGATTGTGTATCGGTTCGCTGCCGAGCGTGATGGATCCGCGCATGATCTCGTAGCGGGGATGTCCCATGACCGCGAGCGCGAGCGAGCTTTTTCCACTGCCGTTTTTTCCGATGAGAAAATACAGCTCTCACGTCGGGAGTGTGAGCTCTATATCGGAGAGGACGGTATGATCGCCCACTGCGACGTCGAGATCGCGGATCGCAAGCATGGTAGAGATTTGAGAGACGGGAATGAGTCTGCATTGTATCATCTCGGGGTAAAATGACAAGCGCGCCGAGTGTGTTTTTTTGCAATCCTCAAAAATATCTGATAGAGTGAAAACGCATTTTCAAACACACTATTATCTCATACAGCATATGGCAGCAGTACAGGCGGGTGTTCCCGAGGGAGTTGACGAGAGAGAAGCTCTGTCTTCTGTCCAAGAGACTCCACCTTCTTGGTTTGCGGAGAGCAAAGTATTCGAGGGTCTCGATTCCGATCAGGAGTGAAGACTCCATGGTGCGAGAGCAATGGCGGAGATCTCACGAGAACCGCTTGCGGAAAGTGCCGGACTGCGTAAACAGCGGGAGCAACTGGAGCGTGCTCTGGAGGAGCTCGACGCGCGACTGGAGGCGCAGGAGGCGCTTGCAGCACTAAGAGAAACGCTTCGGGATTTCGAGCCGGGATTTATGGAATGGCTGATCGGGAAAGGGGTCTCCGATAGACTGGATATAGCGGAGGTCCGATCACGGCTCTCGACTGCACTCCGGGCGATCACGCAGCGCATCGATGCGATCGAAGTACGCGCCCTCGAGGCAGATATGGCATGGCATCGCGAGGCGCGATTTCGCTTTCATAAAAATCTCTCCGGGACTCCCGAGGCACGCGAGCTTCTTGCCGAGCGCGAAAATTTCGAAGCACTGCTCGCGTCCGATATCGGAGCGCTGCGTGATCGCGCGGGTGTGGATCTCGTGCGATTTCTGACGGTGTATGAGGGAGCGAGGCGTCGGGAAACACCGACTTCGCAAAGTCTCGCAGTCGGCGATACGCTCGTCACAAATTTCGGAAATAACGAAGCAATAAACGCGCAAATCGGCGCCGGAGACATCCTACCACCGACGGTGCTCTCGGTACGCATCGGTGATCGGGTCGGGGTTCGTATCTCCGGAAATCCCGATCTTGATCGAAAAGTCTTTGCGGCACTCGGTGTCTCCCAGATGCCCACCGCCGGAAAACGACCGGGATACTACGATATTTCCTCGGGCAATTTTGCATACCTCCCGATATTTCACGGGATGCGCATCGAGATTCGAGAAATGCGGGAGATCGACGAGGACGATCTTCGTTTGTACGATGAGCGATCCCGTGAGCGCGCCGACACTCTGCGGATGTGGGATACGATGGCAAATGGTGGCGAGCCGCTGACGGACAGCCAGTATGATCGTGAAATCGCCGAGCGCGCAAAGAAGCTGACGGCGGAGTGAAAGCTCGGAATCCCGGCATCGCCCGAGGCGATCCGTGCGGTACATGCCGTCGGCGACCTCGACTACGAGGGACGAAAAGCGGCGGCGGAAGCGGTATTTGGTGAGGGTCCGGCGACAGATCTGCTCATAGCATTTGAAAAACAATACGGAAACGAATCGGGTATCGGTATCGCCCGCATGATCGCGCTCGGATACCACGAGGGTGCTTTCGTCTTCGGGCGACGAAATCCCGACCCGAGAAGCGGGTACAATATCGGGACATTTCAGATCGGCGGTCTCGACAGTACGCCAGAGTCCTCCATGAGAAAATATCTCGACTGTCTGCATGCGGGAGCCGATATGGTCAATCTCTCTCATGAGGATGCGGAAAATCTCCCCGCAGCGCAAAAGGATTTGCTTACGCATTTTGGCTATATCCAGAGCCAGCGGGGCGGAGCCGAGACATTTGCAAAGCTCTATGATCCGAGCCTCTCTCGCGAAGAGACCATCACACTCATGCACCGCGACATCCAGGGCGGCATCCGCGCTATCGGTGAGCACGTCTGGACACTCACACAGCCATCGCAGCCGCCTATGGTGTAGCGACAATTGTGAATACAAAGACATAATTTATCTGATTTTTTCACCGACGATACTATCATGGCAGAGACTCCAAACGCTCCCGTCACAGAGACGAAACGTGAACGTCCGGTATCGGTTGAACGCTTTGATGCGCCGAAAGCTCCGACAACCCCCGAACAACAAAAAGTCGCGGAAATCCGTGAGAAACTTCGAGAGAAGCACGGCGAGCGACTGCAAAACGCGACCAGTACGGCGCAAAGAACGACCGCCGAGTATGAATGAGCCGAGCACGCCACCGAGAGTGAAATAGCGGCACGACGTCGTGATGAGGAAATGGATCCATTTCGAGGCAAACGTGAAGCGGGAACGGGTGCGGAGTCGATGAGTGAATCAACACAAGAACAACCGGAGTCTGCCGAAAGTCTTGATGCGCTGCGCCGGGCGATGCTCGAGGCGCATGATGCGAAAGCGCGCGTCGAGGCGCTCCTGCGTCTTTCGAGATCCGGATCGGACGAGGCAGTGCGATTACTGGAAAAAACCCGTGTCGATCCCGAGACCGGTGAGGAAACCCGTGAGGTCGTCGCATCATTTGAGGCGCTGACTGCCGATGATCTCTCGGCGCTCATGCTCTCGGGTGCGGATCTGTCGTCCGTGCTCATGCGCGATCCCGACAAGCCTGGCAGGGCTTTCAGGCGGGAAAATCTCTCGGAGTGAAGCAGTTTTCGGGTCAATCTCGGTCCGGAGTCGAGCGCGAATGGAAATTTTCCCGCGAGTCAACTCCTGCTGGATACCGGGGCTTCGCGCATCAGTATCGACGGAGAGGCGTTTGTCTACAGTGCCACACCCGAGCCAGGATACTATCGTGCTGGCAGCGAGGTCCCGGCGATGCTGTCGCACGGACAGACGGTGAGCGTGGTCGAGATGCGCGGACCGGATACCGCCACCGGCCGAGAGCAGCTTAGCGCGCTGCGGGGAAATATCCAGCTCGGACGCGCTGCCGTGCATCGCGGTGCACCGCCGACGAGCGCATCCATCGACGCACGAGCCAGCGAATACTATACATCGCCCGAGGCTGCCGCCGAGAACAAGGAAGCATTTATGAATACGTCGCCGTATGGGGAGACAGTCGAATTTGTATGCGGTCATCTCGGCATTCCGCAGGGTTTGCTGTTGCAGCTGTTTTATAAGGAAAGTGCATTTCGCCCTCATGTAAAAAATCCGAATTCATCGGCGTACGGACTGGGACAGATCATCGACGGCACATGGGAATGACTCGCATCGGGAGGAGTGCCAAATCGATTTGCCAGTGCGGATTTCTCGGCGCTCTCCACCGTCCCCGAGGGACAGGATGGCAAACCGGTATTGAGCGAAGAAGAAATCGAAGCAATCAAATCGGGAGACCTCGAACGTGAAAATCCCATCCACCAGATCATCGCGACCGCCGCGTACCTCGCCGAGATGTATGAAAGACCCCAGGCGGAAGGAATGTGGGGACGTGCCATGGTGCTCTATCACACCGGTCCGGCATTTTCCCAAAAAAATCTCGAGGCAGCCAAGCGCGCCAACCACGGCATGCCCGGTATGGCGAGTGTCCAGACTGTGGACGACTATATGGATGTCGCCGCGGCGTACTATGGAGCGAGTCAGTGGACGGACAATGCCCGTGCGCAGTAGTCTTGATTGATGCGAGCTTTTCCTGATCAGTACGTCTCGCATAGGGCAGAAACATCGAGACTCTCGTGTGATTGAAGCGATGATCTTCAAAACGACATTCACACTTTACAGGGAGGCAGGCGAAGCAATATTTCGAGATTCGTATGGTGCGCAGATTGTAAACAACCCCCGGTCGGTAGACCGGGGGCTTTTATCGCCCTGCGGGCGAGTTTCGAATTACATTCGTCCTCACTATCGTTCGGATACTCTCCATCCACCGGTTAGTAAACCGGTGGTTTTTCGGTGGAATTTATAAAGGGGGGGATAAGTGATCGCCAAAAACCTCAATATCATCATACATCCAGACTCGCGATAAACATAATTGAGCCATTTTGATTGTATGATTTTCGTGATTTTGCGGATTTTTCATTAGTATACGTGCAGATTTTTTTGCATGATTTTTTTATGTCCATCACTACCTGCGTCATACCCGCTGCGGGATTCGGTACTCGATTTCTCCCTGCGACGAAAGCCCAACCGAAAGAAATGCTGCCCATCGTGGATACGCCCGTCATCCAGTATCTGGTAGAGGAGGCGGTCGCCTCGGGGATCACCGACATCGTCATCGTCACCGGACGCGGAAAGCGCTCTATCGAGGATCATTTCGATCACTCGTTTGAGCTGTCACACACCCTCGTGGAAAAGGGGAAAACCGCAGAGCTCGCGCTCGTGGAGCGCGTCTCGACCCTGGCAAATATCGCCTACGTCCGCCAGCCCATCCCGCGCGGAGACGGTGATGCTATCCTGCGGGCGCGCCAGTTTGTGGGGGAGAGTCCGTTTCTCGTGCTATTCGGGGATGATCTCGTACGGGGAGCGGTGCCCGCGGCAAAGCAAATCATCAATGCGTATGAGCGGACACTCGGATGCGTCGTCGCGACGGAGGCCATCCCGGATGCAAAAGTCCATAGCTACGGAATCGTCGAGACGCAGGGATCGGGTACTCTCGCCCGCGTGCTGCGACTACTGGAAAAGCCAAAGTCGACAGAGACTGCATCACGGCGCGGCGTCATCGGAAAATACGTCGTCACCCCGGAAATATTTGATGCGCTCGAGTCCTGCGGACGCAGCGAGGGGGGAGAGCTGCGACTCGCGGATGCGCTGGCACTCCTGGTCAAGAAAGAGCAAAACGTCCATGCGCTCACCATCGAGGGACGCCGGTACGATACCGGCGACAAGCTCGGATTTCTAAAGGCGACGGTGGATTTCGCGCTCGAACGGGAGGATCTGGGAGAGGAGTTTCGGGAGTTTTTGTGCAGACGGATTGCAGAATGATAATTTTACAAAATTCGAATAAACTGTTATTATGAAGCATTGAATATATTTGCTTCATTTCAGTTTATGGACAAAAAAAGATTTCGTACGGACGAGACGCCCATGTCCGCCGACAGTCCCTGAGAACAACAAGAATGCGATCGGTGCGAGCTGCGAAAAGCCCTGGACGATTTTATCGAGCGATCTGAGTGAGAAGCATTGGCGATGCCGGATAGAGAAATACTGCAGTGACTGATCGAGCAGGAGCGCAGCGCCGAAGCTGTTCGGCGATTTCAGGAACGATTTGATCCGATTCGGGATATGTTTGCGCTATATTTTCGCAGGCATATTGCCGATATCAATGCGGATCTCGGTATCGTCGGCATGATCGCAAATGTGACGACGAATGTATCAAGCATACCGATGGAGGCAGCGGAGGTACAGTTTACGATAGATATTTACTGGAATGCGTTCAATCGAAGTTTCAATAATCCCTATATCTTTGACAAGATCCACATCTCTTTTGTGGATGGAGGTGTTCGCGTCGTCGGCACGCGCGAAAGAAGACGACCGCAGACCAAGCTCTTTGTAGAAAAAGGAGAATTTGAAAAAACATGTGCGACACTCACCGAGCTCGATGCTTTTCTTCGCAGAGAGCTACGCATAAAAATCGTACCGAGCGCCTAGTCCTCGGTACAATTCATCCGAAACTCCACGCCCCAGTTTTGAAATCCGAGTCGTTCGTAGAGCGCATGGACTTTCGGGCGCTCATATCGAGAGGTGCCCACGATTTTGTAGCAGCCGATTTTTTTCGCCGTCTCGATCATATCACGCAGGAGCGCGGTCCCGATTCCCTCACCGCGGTACGCCTCCTCGACATAGACGTCGCTGAGAAATCCGAATACCTTATCCCGATTGTTATTGTAGATCACGTAGAGGAGCGCCTGTCAGACGTCCCGTCCATCGCGCTTTGCAGTGAAACGAAGCGCTCTGGTATCAAACGCCTGAATGTCGGACTCGGTCTGAAGATCGGCGAGCACGTCGTCGATATGCGCGAGGTGAGGAGTGATACCGTCGAGAGGGTGCATGATCTATGAGTGTCAGAGGATATGATTGCGGACTTGACTAAACGCCCCGTCGATTTTCGCGCGTGCGAGTTCGAGGGCAAATTTTGTATTCGTGCGGATTTTTTCCCGGATGATCATATCGCTAAATTCGTCGAAGTCGAGCCACACCGCCTGGATACGCTCGCCTGCATCGGGAGTTGGCTCGGCGATTTTTCGCAGATCTCGCGCGATGAAAAACGGATTTTCCCACCGACAGCTGGATGAAAAGCTATAGGTATTATACAACTCCAGCTCTCACGCCTCATACCCCGACTCTTCCAACAGCTCTCGTCGCGCTCCTTCTTCGGGGGACTCGCCCGGCTCCAGACGTCCGCCATACAGCGAATAAAATTTCCCCTTTTTCGGCTGCTCCTGATAGGTGATGCCGATGCGATCACCGTCAACCACGATGATATCGACGGTCCCCATCCTCCGCGCTATGGTCTCAAATGTCGAAAACGATCCGTCAAACAACTCCTGCTCCCACTGATATACATCCCAGAGCACACCCTCAAACACGCACTCGGCGGACCCGAGGAGATCATCATGCGTTGGCATCGGCGAAAAATTTCGTAGTATTTGGAATCGAACCTTACTCGAAAATCCGAAAATGCCAAGTGAAAATCCCCCATTCTCTCGTCTGGATCGATGGCTCTCGGAGGGGACGCGCGACCGAAAACTCATCGTCGTATACGGTCCGACGTCATCCGGAAAGACTGATGCGAGTCTCGATATCGCCGAGTATGTCGGAGGTGTCATCATCGGTGCGGACTCTCGGCAGCTGTATCGCGATCTCGTCATCGGGACGGGCGTCATCCGACCCGAGGAAATGCGCGGAGTGCCGCATTTGCTCATATCATTTCTCTCGATGTCGGAGCGCTACTCGGCAGGACGATATCGGGATGATGCACTCTATGAGATTCGACATGCTCGACAGTACGAAAAAATCCCCATCCTCTGCGGGGGGACGGGACTCTATATCGACAGTGTCGTGTATGATTCTTCGCTGCCGGCGACTCCGCCAAATCCCGAATATCGAAACACCCTCGAGACCATGCGCATCACCGAGGGAAATCTCGCACTCTGGTACAGACTCCACGCCCTCGATCCCGAGACGGCGCGGACGATCGACCCCGGCAGCTATCCGTACGTCATCCGCGCGCTGGAGCTCCTGGAGGTGTACGGCATCAGCAGACGATCGCTGACCCGATCGCAAACGCCGGTGTACGATACGTTTTTTTACACGCCGTACGACGGCGATCGGGAGGCACTGTATGCCCGTATCGACCGGCGAGTCGAGGCGATGATGGAGGAGTGACTCGTCGACGAGATTCGCACGCTGCTTTCGGTGGGACACGCTCCGGACGCCCCCGGATTTGATACGATCGGATACCGGGAGATCCTGGATGCGCTGCAGGGAAAATGCTCTCTCGACAACGCGAAAACCCTCATCCAGAAAAAAACTCGCCACTACGCGAAGCGGCAGCTTACGTGGTTTCGGCGGTATCCCGGGGTGGAGGATTAGGCGGCGATTTTTTCAGGTTCGATAGGTGATGCGTTTGCGTTCGTGCTTCGAGGCATTTTCAGAATTTGTCAATGTTTTCTGCTTGCTTTTGTGGGATGCTTCCAGTAAAATCATATCGTGCAATTTTTAATAATTTCCTCTAAAAATTATGCCTGAGAAATTCGGATACTCGTATGTCGAGTCTGGTGCGTGATGAGACGGGTGAAGAGGGTGAAGAGGGTGACGATATACGGGTGCCGAAAAAAGGTGCACGGAAAGCCAGAGGAAAACCCTTGAGAGAGAGGTTTGGTTGTACGAAACTCGGCTCGATTCTCGCTCCAGCGTCTATGCTCCTTCTGTTGGCAAGACTTTGGAAATATGAGCTGATGTGATAGTCTGAGGGCTAGACGTTAAGGCAAAAATTCTGTGTTTTTGAACACATCCGGACCTGGGTGATGCTGCAGTTTTTGAGGGACCTGTATGAAACTACTATGCGACAAACTCCGATGCGACAGACTGAGGTTGAGTTCCTGATCCAGTGCAGCGAAGGAGATTTGCAGCGCCTGTAGATGATATTGGCGCAATGCAATAGGAAGCGACTCTCGATACTTGTGATTGTTTTATCGGCGACTATTTTCGATATACGCTACAAACTCTCTCACATCCCGAAAATCACCTATATCGAATCGCACCCGCATACCGCCAC
This sequence comes from Candidatus Altimarinota bacterium, assembly GCA_028277205.1. GTDB lineage: Bacteria > Patescibacteriota > Gracilibacteria > BD1-5 > UBA2023 > JANQGT01. The sequence continues at coordinate 67,882 of JANQGT010000004.1, read as the reverse complement.
CGACGACCGCGAGCCGCCGCGTATCACACTCTAGAAAGGCTCGAATGTTTTGGGCGGTTTTTCGCTCGTCTGCCCAGTCCACGATATAGTGCTGTCATGTCTGCCGGACGCTCTCGATGCCGAGTCGCGAGAGCGCGAGTCGCGCACGCAGGAGTAGAAAGAAATTGTCGATCGTCTCAGGCACAGACGCACTTTCTTCGAAAAACCGGGTTTTCATCGCCTCCAGACTCGCATCATCATCCACGCCCTCCAGACCCCGAAAAAAGTCGAGCTTGTCGCTTTCCGAGTCGAAATACTCGTCCGGAATGTACGAGGATATCGGCAGCTCTATGGTGCATTCGACCGGTTTTTCCGCAGATAGCTCGCCCTGATCGCGCTCCGAGAGCTCGCGGACTTTTTGTTCGAGGAGCTTCAGATACAGTGATATTCCGACTTCTTGCGTCTTGCCGGACTGTCGGACACCGAGGATGTCTCCCGCTCCGCGGATCTGCAGATCGCGCATCGCGATCTCGAATCCCGCACCGAGATGCGACTCACGTACGAGTGTGGAGAGTCGCTCTTTCGCATCGGCGCTCACGCCCTCGCTCGGATACAAGAGGAGGCACCGTCCCTCGACGTCTTTTCGTCCGACGCGTCATCGCAGCTGGTGCAGCTGCGCGAGCCCGAAATGATCGCTTCACTCGATGATGATGGTATTCGCTCGCAGGAAATTTACTCCGTTTTCGATCACCGTCGTCGAGAGCAGACACTCCGACTCCATACGCCGAAACTCGAGAATTCGATCCTCGAGCAGCGTCCCCGGCAGCTGCCCGTGCACCTCCGTCACGCGCATATCCGGTGCCACTCGCTCCAGTATCTCCCGCAGCATCGGCAGGTGAGCGATGCGCGGAGTGACGATCAGGATCTGTCATTCGCGAGCACGCTCCGTGCGGACACTGTCGGCGATCGCGCGCTCGGAAAATGGGGCGATGAGCGTCTTGACCGGTTTTTTCTTTTTCGGCGGTTTTTCGATGATGGAGAGCGATTTCATGCCTGAGAGCGCAAAATTGAGACTGCGGGGAATGGGTGTCGCCGAGAGCGAGAGGACGTCGAGATTCGCTCTCATGGCGGTGATTTTTTCCTTGTCCATGACACCGAAACGATGCTCTTCATCGACGATGAGCAGACCCGGACTTGCGAATTTCACATCCTCCGACAGGAGCCGATGCGTCCCGATGACCAGATGAATGTCGCCGGTTTCCAGTCACTTCAGGATTCGTTTTGCTTCGGAGTTTGATGTCAGACGCGTGAGCGTCGCCACGCGCATGCCAAAGGGCGAGAGACGCTCGCAGGCGGTATCGTAGTGATCGGAGGCGAGGACGACGAGCGGCGAGAGAAAAATAGTCTGTTTCCCATTCAGATGCGCTCGGTATATCGCATTCATAGCCACTTCCGTTTTTCCAAATCCGACATCGCCCGAGAGCAGCCGATCCATGGGTGCGGGACTTTTCATATCAGAGAGTACTTCGTCGATGGCGCGCGCCTGCCCCTGCGTATGCGGCGCATGAAACGCCGCACGAAATTCACGCTCTTTTTGCACAAACGGTACGTGCGAAAAACCGGTCTGCACCTGCCGCCGGGCGTGATTTTCCAGGATGTGTTTGGCGACTTCTTCGGCGTCACGCTCGGCACTTTCGTAGTGTTTTTTCCACTCCTTGCCTCCGAGTCGGGAGAGCGCCGGCGACTCGCGTCCTACATATTTTGTCAGGCGATACGCCTCCTCTACCGGTATTCGCAGAGTGTCGCCGTCGGCATACCGGATCTCGATGTATTCGCGCTGGACGGCGTCGACACTGCGCATCGCCCGACCGGCATAGATACCGATGCCGTGATCGGCGTGTACGACGCAGTCTCCCGCATCTATGGACAGTAGCAGATCAAAATCTCCCGCCGATCGCTCCCGTCGTCTCGGTCGCGCAAGCAGGGGTGAGAGGATGTCGTCGGCGATGAGTGCGTGCCGGTTTTTCAGGGAAAAGCTCTCGATCTTTCCCGGTATGCTCAGAGACAGTACCCGGTTTGCCGTAGAGGATTTTCCGGCATATTCCAAAAATCGCTCGAGATTTCGGGGGTGATGCGTGTGAAAAAAGAGTGATGCTCATGCGGTGTCCAGGTATTCGCCCAGTGCCTGCGTCGAGTCGATGGTGAGCGGGCGGATACCCATGTCCACTGATTCGTCGGGAAATTCCGCGAGAGCGTACCACTCGCTCGACTGCCGGCGCAGTACCGGAAAACCCGGGAAAAACTCCGCGTCCACGTACACGCACGTCCAGTCCGAGAGCTCTTTGAGTGTGGACTCCTGGATCGTATCCGCCAAAAAAAGCTCTGACGTCGAAAAGTCCGGGGAGCATGGGAATATCCCGGTTTTTCGCGAGTGCAGGGTATCGTCGAGACCGGTTCATTTCTCTAAAATATCATCCACCTCGTCTCCCCAAAAGCTCACGATGGAGGGGCTGATATCGCCGTATCCCCAGATATGCAGCGCGTCTCCCTCCTGCCGGTACGTACCGGGTGTGCCGACGCTCGGATCGTGCGTATAGCCCAGACTGATCAGCCGGTCTATCATAGCGCGCAGACCCGTGCTGTCGCCCCGTCGCACTGCCAGATGGATGCGTTCGCACTCGTCCGTGGTCGGCATGGTGGCGCGAAGCAAAGCGTACTCCGCCGTAAACCATCCCGTCTGCGACAGACGAAACAGTGCCGCGTCTTCCCGGGTCGCGATGGAAATAACCGGTTTTTTCAGTGCAGTGAAAAGTCAGCTAAATCGCACGCGATCATCCGTCGTGGCGAAAAACAGGATCACACGCGGATGCTCTGAGAGTGTGCGCAGGATGAGCAGTGCACGCGAAAAAGCGTCTCCGGTGCGGGAGGCGACAGTGTGCTGCGGGAGTGTGGGGAGGCAGCTAAGAAACTCGTGAAGCGCTCATCTGCTGGAGGAGGCGGTCATGGACGAGGGGGAGTATGTCGTCGATAGCATCGTAAAACGCAAAGAAAAAAAGCTCGCTGTCTATTCCGCGAATAAAGGACGAGACGCGGGCGTCCCGGCGGGCGACGGCGAGTACGGGGATATTTTGAGCGAGGGCGAGGGCGATCTCGACTCCGACACCCGTGGATGCATGGGAGGCTTCGGCGAGTACGCCATGCGAATGCAAAAGCTGATCGACATTGTATCGAAAAACCTTGTGGCATTCATCGGCGGATTCAGACCCGGAGATCGTGCCCCCGTTTCCCGTGTACCATTCATTGAGCTCGAAAGATCGTGAGAGCTCTGCTCGCAACTGTCCGATAAACGCACGAAATTCGTCGCCTGCGTGTGTCAGACTGCAGCTGAGAAAAAGGCGGAGTCGGGAAGAGGGAAGCATGTCGTATCGGTCGGAATGGATCGTGAAAACGCCAACTAAACTCCAAAATGCCCTACGATCTCGCACGCATGTCGTTCGATGAATTTTCGTGCGAGACTCTGTGTGCACTCCATACGACAGCGTATGAAAATCAGACGAGAGTGCTTTGCGCATTATTATATTCTCTTCTTTCTTGTCAATTTCTTCTTTCACCGAAGTCTACACTTTCATGATTTCCTCCTCTTTCTTTTTTGTCATGTCGTCGATGGTTTTTCCTGTCTCGTCGATTTTCTTTTGTATCGCCGTCTCCTCATCTCGCGCCGCATCTTCGCCGATCTCTTTCGCCGTCTCGCGTGCTTTTATCTGTTTTATCGCATCCTGACGCACCGATCGTATTCCGACTTTCGCTTCTTCCGCGAGTTTTTTCGCATATTTTACGAGCTCGCGACGGCGCTCTTCTGTCAGTGCGGGGATTTTCAGCATGATGGTCTCGCCGTTGTCCTGCGGATTGAGCCCGAGTCCCGAGGCGGTGATGGCGCCGGCGATGTCTCGGAGGAGGGATTTGTCCCACGGAGAAATGGAGAGTGTCTGCTGATCCAGAGTGCTGACACTCGCGACATTTCTGAGCGGCTGGCTCGCGCCGTAGGCGCTCACGCGCATATCCTCCACGAGTGCGGGAGAGGCGCGACCGGTCTGCAGCTTTGCAAATTCGTTTTTCAAATGAGTAAGCACACGCTCGATATCGGCGTCGATGGAGGCTGGCATAGAGTGATTTTGAGGATAAAAATGCGCGTGAAAAGTATAAACGGTTTTGATTTTCGCGCAAAGATTTTTGACAAATGCTGACACTCGCGCTACAATGTCGCCTGAGGTTTATTTTCTCTTAATTTCTCTTTATGCGTACAGTACTTCTCTCCGGAGCTGGGATCGTTGCTGCTCTCTCGCTCGTCTCGGTCGCGAGCGCTCAGGTCGGACAGTTTCCCGAGATCGCCTGTGATGCCGAGTATTTTACTCCGTATTCGTGCAGTCAGTGTTTTGAGGGTGGCAGCTGGGAGGTCGGAGAGCGAAAGACGGACTTTTTCGATACCTGGACGAATGTCATGGATGAGAGTCAGATCATCTACGAGGGACTTCAGGACTTTCCGACGATCCATCCGCTCTCGGGTGAGACGCGCATCATCGCGAATCCCGAGGATCCGGACGCATTTTGGAATTTTGGCTCGGATCTCATATGGGTCGAGTCGCTGACACGCGAGGGAGATCAGGAGTTTGAGCTGCTTGCGGGAGAGACGGTTACACTGTTTGAGAGCGAGCCGACCGCAAACTATACACTCACCGAGACAGACGTAGAGGACGGACAGCCCGTCGCCATGATGGTCTTTCCGCTCACGCACTCCGTCATCATGGAGGACGCTACCGAGAGCGCGAGCCGCGTGCACAATGAGTGTGTCGTCTTTCAGGCGGAGGTAGAGGTCGCTGCGACGCCCACACCGGAGCCGACACCAGAGGATGTGACGCGACCGGAGACCGGTCCCGAGATGCTCGCGATCTTGCTCGCGGCGCTCGTACTCGCCGCTGTGCTGGTACTGGTATTGCGACGTCGGGCATAGGGATACTTCTTTTCTATCGCGATAGCACACGGCAAAATTATCAAGCGGCAGTTGTCTTGATTTGACCGCTTTGATCGTCAGGATATGCATCTCCACGCTTCTCGCGTGGAAAATGAGAAAGCAGATTTGACAAAAAATTTGCAGTATGAAAAAAACTCTGATAGAGTAGTCATGTCGTATCGATATTGCTTCGATCGCATTTCTACTCTTTATATCATTTTTATGGCAACAGGAGGACCGGAGAGCGCGGCAGCTCTCGAGCAATCAGCATCCCCCGCAGATCGTCTGAGCGGACTACGTGCGGGAAATGCAGAGGTGAACAATCGACTTGATGGCGCGGGAATAGAGGGTCGCACCAAAGCACAGAGCGCCCTCCGAGAAGCGATGGACGCAGAGCGTGCGGCGCTCGGTGTCGAGACTCGGGGAAGTCTCGGGGTGGATGGGATGATGCAGACCGCCCAACAACTCAATCGTCGTGATGGTCGAGGAGAACCCTACGGAGGATTTTCTCAGAGAGCGACCGGAAATCTTTGAGGTGATCCTCGCTTCAATACTGTCCCTCGATTCGGTGGCGCTGCCGACAGAGTTGATCTGCGTCAATTGGAGGAGACACTAAGACGATCTCTGAGTCAAGAAAGAAGAGGATGACCCCAATCAGGAAAAGGACTATCCGGATTCACAATCTGAGCATCTCATAGACTCTAGTACTCATCTCGAGTCTGATATCTAGTATTTGCAGGCTCGAAAGAAAAAGAAAGAGAAGACTCTTTCTTTTTTTGCATTCGTGAAAAATATAGGGTAATCTGGAGGCGCTGTACTTTTTTTATACACAAATATGGCAACAAGGAACAATAATAGAATGGATGGTCCGGAAAGAGGAGACCAGACTCATATAGAGAGAGTGTTTGAACAGATCACCGCTGATGATAGTGAAGAGGGCAAAAAAATCTCCTCTGCTGAAGCGCGGAGACTTCTCGAGGCGATGGATGTGGATCGACAAAATATCACAAATGAAGTGAGAAAAAAAGTAGGCGCACTTCAGGCGGCGATAGATGTGCAATCATGGTCACAGGCTGTCGAACCGCGAGCAGGCGAAAGAATCCTCGATGCTCTCGTGCGCATAGCCGATTCGTCCGACTCATCGGGAGGTACCCAGGCACGTGCACGTGTTTATGATGGGGATGGTGATAAAATATCCGAAGCGTCGGAAAATGCCGAACAAGCCGCAAAGAATCAGATTGCTCAGTACTTCATTGATTGGAAGATTATCAAGAAAAAACAAGAAGAGATTTTCAAGCACATTATCAAGATTGATATAAATAAAATACCCGAGTCCACTTTGGATGTCGGAGATGCGATAGATCTCATAGTCGACGATACGCACGTCCGTCATAATATACAGGCCATACTTTCGCTCGCTACCGATAATGCGAGAGACGGGAGTGCACGAAGAGAAAATATCAGGGCTATTTATGGTATCGTCACAGCCCCAAATCCATCACAAGAGAGTATATCGGCACTGCAGCAAAATCTGCATAGGAATGCCAGAAGAATGACTACGGAACAAGCTGCAGCGCCTTTCGTTCCGAGTGGAAGATTGGATAGGGATACGTATTCAAATATGCTGTACTATCTCGCAAGGGACATAGAAAATGAACAGACATGGACGATGCCGGGCACAGGGACGGGGGTGGGTAGGCCACCGGCAGGAGTGACTCCCGGAGAAATTCCCGACTATTCGAAGATGGGATCCAGCGACATAGATGCGAGAGTTGTCGTAGCCTCAAATGAAAGCACATTTGCCTATCTCTCGGGTCTGTACGAGATGTGAAGAGATGGTATCCAGCGTCAACCCTATGCGACCGTAGCAGACATGCAGGCGATAGAGGGATTGCAGAGGAGACTTGTTCGGAATAGAAATACTATGGATAATGATAGTCGGACGACGATCGTCCGTAGTGCTCTAGAGATACATAGAAGATGGGAGCGGGAACGAGATGCGTGATCTGCTATCCGAGTGAGCAGATCGAGTATCGAAAATGATACAGATAATTCCCTGACCAAGCGCTATATCGAGGATGCGCTCAATGCAGCAAAAGATTGACGAGAGAATCTTGTTTCGACGCTTACGACGATTTTAGAGGTGTATCAAAATTCAACAAGAGCCAAAGTTCGGGACATGCAATCTCGCGTGAATCTTTCAGGAAATGATATTGACGGCGTGATAGGACCGATCACGCGACAGGCGACTATTGATCACATCGAAGGGCTTTTTGCGTCAGAGGTGCCTGCGGCTCCCGGATCTGGCGAGCTAACCGAAACAGAAAAATCGACATTCGAGCAAGCACTCGCGGCGGATCTGGCGAGGTTTGAGATACCAGAGAGGATTGCACAAGACGAGACATTCGCAGAAGTAGAAAGAGAAGACAACAACAAATTGAATATAGTTCTTCAATTTCGCATTCCCAATTATTGATGGAAACTTATTGATCTACCTCTGTCTGATAGCACCCTTCGGAGACTCTCTCAGAGCGACCCGAATTATCGAGCAAACAGGATTACTTTTAGAGAAACGCTTTTAGGAATGGGCATTCCGACTGCAGCAATTTCCGGAATATTTGGTGGTATCGATAGACATAATGGTGATAGCGAGGATCCTGTACAGGGAGGGCGAGCCGAAGCTGCACCAGTCAACCCCAAAATCCAAGAATATCGCTCTTTCCTGCAGACGGTAGAGAGCGCAAGGTATTCCGAACTCATCAGAAGCAGATCCTATATCAAAGCTGTCCAGACGATGCTTACGGCGCTCGGATTTCCTCCGGCGGATTGAAAGATTGATGGAGTTTTTGGTACGAATACGAAAAATGCCGTTCGCAGATTCCAGACGGCACAGCGGGGAACAGCCGGATCTGTTGACGGCGCGCCCGGAGAAATAACTTACAAAGCCCTTTTCGCGGCATATGCCGCGAAATCCGGAGCGCAGACCGGAGCCGAGGCGGTACGACCCACACCCCCTGCATCTGTCGCCCCATCGATACCTACACGACCTACCCCGTGACCGAGCCGAGAAGCTGTATCGAGATTTCGCTCTGTGCCGGTGGAGTGATCGGCGCTCGATCGTATGAGATCTCTCTCGGATGCGCCACGCACAGAAATCCCCAGTATCGACAGCGTCGAGACGGGAGAGGTCGAGTGGCTGGACTGGAGCGGAAATCGCGAAGCATTTGACGCGATCCGGGACATGTCGCTCCAGCAAGTACGCGAACTGTACAATACATTTCGTCGGGCTACCTATGATGAGACAAAAGCATTTTTATTGAGCAAACTTAATTTCAATGATAATTTTTGGCATGGAGATGAGGTGCAGGTCATTGCGTTTGATCTCTTTCTCCTGGGTGTCGTCCGCGATAAAGAAGCGGAAGGAAGATATACAAACTACTCCAGGATGGTGCGAGATCTCTGTGATTTCGATCGCGATGGCGATCTCTCGGACGGAGACGATCACGCCGCCGGTACGGAAAATGCCGTGTATGATCGACTCATCCGGATGAGTGTCGATGAGTTTGTAGCATTGATGAATCGGGCGGACGTTCAGGTGAGTGACTGGCAAGATGCAAGCAAGAGGGAGCGGGCATGCACAAAATTTGCGCGCTACTACCTGACGCACGCGGCACTCGGCGGTATCGCGGCGATGGAGGCGGGACGATCGGGAAAGTATCATGAGGAGATGAAGATTCGCGATGGTCAGATCGCGGATGAAATAATCAACAAAATCGGAGAAGATAAATGGAATAGGTTCAAGCAAACTGCTGGAGAACATCAAAATGTAAGAGAGATCCTTGATAAAATATCGAGCGAAGCCGAGCAAACGAAATTCTTCTCTATACTCTTTTTGGAATTCGCCGGAGTCATGTTTTGACCGGACGGAGTGAGTGCTGGTGCATCCATAGATATTGAGCAGTTGGATCTCTGGTTTGACAGCCTCCAAATTGGTTTTTTCAATAACATACCGGGAATCGGCGTTTCGAAAAGCTGGGAACTGTGGGAAGGAGGACATGGTACGGCTGGTCTCATGAATTTTATTCCATTCGCCGTGATCTCTCAGGATCTGGCGCAGTGGTCTTGGGGAGATGAGCAGTCGTATTTCAAAGATTTACCTTCCGATGCGCGAGTGACGGTGAGTGCGGCGGCGAGCATATTTGATGTTGGAGGGGGTGTTTCATTCATGGCTCATGAAAAAAATCCCGCTATCGAGCGGCAGTCTGCGGCATTTGGAGGGGTGATGGAGCAAATCGCTATAAATCTCGCGGATGATGAAAGAGACAACTTCGAGGGTGTATCAGTCTCGGATGAGGATAAGGATGGATTTAAGGAAATCATCGAACTCATGAAAAGAGTCGCACATGATATCGGGGTCGATAGCAGTGGAAGTCAAGAGGAAAAAGAAGCACTGTATAAACGTATCGGTCTCGCCATCACCGCATGGTACAAAGCGAATCTGACAGAGGAAAACGAGGGACTGCGTCTCTCGGGCGTAAATATCGGTGTCGGATTCGGAGTCGGACTCGCGTCCATACTCGCGACGGGCGGTATCGGGACGGTAGCGCTCATCGTCGCAGGAGCGCTGAATATAGAGCAGACGGACGCGATTTACCAGCGTATGCAGAGCACGCGCCACCAGGAGATCGAGGCGGGACTCACGACAAAGCCATTTGAGATGCGAGCGCACAACTACGTAGAGATTGGCGGAACCCAGGCGTACTATTTCCCATTTGATGAAATCGGTGCTATAGATCGTGCACCAGCGAGTACAGGCGTGCAGATATACGAGGGTAAGGATGGGTACTATATCACCGGCGCCGAAGAAGAACAACTCTTCGTCGCGACGATGTATGACGGCGAATATCGTCGCAGTGTCCTGTATATCGAGCGGGCGCGTACGGACGGACGCGGAGCATTTGTCTATGATCGGTCGGATCATCAGGGTATCCCCGACAGCTGGGATGAGTCAGACAGGAAAATCGTCACGGCTCCGACGCTCTCGGAGACGCAGGCGATGCAGACACTCGAGACGAAAGAAATCCTCGATAATGATGACTATCGCACGATCCGATCTGCACTGCGTGAGCATATCGACCGGGGTGGACGCGATGGAGATCTCCAGGATCTCATCGTCGCACAGGCAAATAATCCGAGCAAACTGGGGAATGCATGGGATCGATTCATGCAGCTCGTGAACGGAAGAAGATGACAGTATAGAGCATTTGCCGGTGCGGATGGCGTGAGCGCTGCCTTCACAGCGATAGAGGCAGATCAGAATGCCGATACCCTCAAACGAGCTATCCTCGAGTCTGTCTACTCTCGCTATATGCACAGCCTCAATGATCGAGGAAAAATCGGTGTAACGCAGGAGGAGCATACTGACGCGATTCAGCGCATTGTCAGTCAGCTCGGACGGGCAAACATCGCTCGACTGGATAGGATTCTGGAGGGAGAAAATCCACTCCGACATGTACCGGAGGACATGAATGAAAATCTGGCGCAGCAGTATATTCTCCTGCAGATGAGTGTCGCGACATTCGATACATCGCTCGGACATACAAATAAAGCCTATCAGCGCCAGCGCGTATTTCGCGAGTATTTAGCAAAGCAGGGAATTCCTGAGAGTGTTATCCAGGAAGCACAAGATGCATTCAACGAAGCGGCGAAAGATGCGACCTATACCGAGTCCACGACGCTTTCGAATGAAAATGCCATTGCCTTTCCAGTATCGAGCATGGTAGAGGGTGGAGAGCTCGTCCATCGCGGTATGATGCCGATATCCGGATCCATCGAGCTTGCGAAGCTCCCGGGAGCAGACGGACCGTTTATGCACCCCATTGACGATGCCACCGTCCGCGAGACACTCGTCGACGCGCTTCCGGATCACTTCATAGCGGCGCTCGTACAGTTGACGGGTATGGAGAGAGAGGCACTCATCGCTGCGATGAAAAATACTTCAGACGATACGATCTCCTTTGACATCGCCTACGCGAAGTGGGGAGACTGCGCGAATGACGCGCTCCTGATCTCGAATTTTCAAATCCGAAATGAGATCGTCCCCATCCAAAAAGGACTGACGGTACAGCCGTATACGCTTCGGGCGGTGGGACGAAATTTCGGACTCGGAGTTGCCAGAGGGATAGATCTCGATGACGAAACCAAACAAGTCGCCTCAGGTGAATCGGACTCCCCGCCATCGGACCCACCATCGGACCCACCATCGGATCTGCCGTCACAATGAGAAGCAGGCGGAGCAACAGCTCCTAAAGCCGGTGTGAGTCCGGGAGAAGCGCCAGCGGGATGAGGAGGAACGACATTCTAAATATTAAGAATATTATCAATTTGCCTTTTATGTAGTTTTTATTACAATGACTGATGAAATATATTGTGGTGACGATCGTGCTCGTGTTTTTGTCCGCATGTTCGCCGACGGTTACGGACACTGCCTCGGATCAGCGTACCCAAAAACAACATACTTCCGATTCTCTCAGTAGTCCTCAGACATCATGAAATACGTCAGGAACTCCGCTCGATTTTTAGCAGCAGTAGTATTCATGTTTTCCGGCATCGCTTTCGTCGATGCATCATGTAGCGGATTTGATACGGGCGGACACGCGTGTGAGGTGTGCATATCTGATCGGGTGTACGTGGGAGAACGATTTGACAGCTGGGATTTTTTTCGCCGTACTGGTGGCAGCTCCCCGGAGATCGTTTTTTCCTACATATACTCGAATGCGATCCTCCAAAATGTCGGAGGAAATATTGATACGAATTTTCAGGTGTCGACCGACACAAAGCCGAGCTCAAATTTTATTCCTCCGGGTGTGAATGAAATACTCATTTTCAATGTGCGTGGATTGCGCTTTACCACGCATCCCGCAAATCGAAATGATATAGCAGGACGTATAGTGTATGATCTTCGGTATTCTATTCCTTCGTTTGGAGAAAATAATGTTTCCGGTTTCGGAGAGTTTCGATATTGGCGTGCATCCGAGAGCACTCTTTCGGATGGAAGGACGCTTCTCACGATTCTCAATAATGGTCAGCCGTATACATTCTTTTGACGAAAATATGCAAATATCCCACCTCCCCGCCGGCATGTCGAGTGTGTAAATCTCTACACCGCATGGTGCGGAGACGGTGTCCTAGACTCTCCGCAGGAGCAGTGCGACCTCGGTGCGCAAAATGGCGTGGCTGGCTCCGGGTGCTCCGCGACCTGTACGACGACGACTACGAGTGCTCAGTGCATTCCGGGAAATACGGTTGGCTCGGTCCCGGTGACGCTCACCGCTGCCAGTGGCGGACTCTGTCAGACCGGTCCCGTCCAAAATTTCACGGTCAACTCCGCCGGAGGCTCCACGGTGTACACCTGGGCATGTAATGGCAGCGCCGTCGGCGGATCGTGCACGGCGACGTACTCTCCGGGCGGTGGAGGCGCGCAGTGTCTCGCCGGATTTACGACCGGTCTTATTTCCTCGCCGATCACCAGTGCGACACCCGGGCTCTGTGCTGCCGGATCGACCGCTGTCCATGATTTCATCGAAAATCCACCCGGCTCAAACGGAACTATTCAGTATACCTGGGCATGTAACGGCAGTCCCGCCGGCGGAAACTGTAGCGCTACCTATGCTTCGAATCCGGGAGGAGGTTTGCTGACCGCACTCGGATGATGAAGCGGATGAGGATTTTGCGGAGATGGTATCGTCCAGACCGGAGAGGCGTGCGAGCCGGGATTGCTCCCGCAGTGCCGCAGTGACTGTACCTACTGCGGAGACGGCGTCGTCCAGTCGCGTCACGGCGAGGAATGCGATGCCGCTCACCCGGGATGTTCGTCGTCGTGTTCGCTCACATTTTCTACAAATCCCGGACAGTTTCCATGAGATTTTCTGCTGACGCATCCGGGATCGGGCGCCTCGGATCTCTCGGATTTCCGGGTGATCGTCGGGAATGACGTGCCGGTATTTCGCTCCGGAGCGACGCTCACATTTGCTCGATCGTTTCCATTTGCTCTCCAAAGCCGGCTCGCCTGCCTGCGGGACAATGACGGCGCTATACAAAATACCGACACCGACTACTGCAAGACGATCACGATGAGCACTCCGGCGTTCCGGGTCGATCTCTTTTCCGGTAATGAATCGGGTGTCGAGAGCATGCGGGGAAATACCGCCTCTCTCTCGGATCCCTATCGCGATACGAATTCGAGCTCGTTTTTCCTCGAGCTGGGATACCTGCAGGAGCCGATCCAGGTGCGAGTCGCTCGCAGTGCTATCGCGAGTACGAACGGCGGTGGCGGATACCTCGCACGTGAGGCGGGATACGACGTGTGATACCTCAATTTTGATCCGGGCAATGTCTCGACGCAGCAATTCATTGATTGACTTCAGAGTGGAAACTTTACGAGTGTCGCCGCGCGTACGGGTAATTTCGGACTCGGAAAAAATCTCTCGTCGCTCTCGCATGCGGGAGTCGTCGATGCGGATACGCAGTATCGCATCAGTGCCGAGATCTCGCAGGAGCAAAATGAATTTGAGCGCAGTACAAATACCGTCGGAGCGTCCTCTTCGCCTGCGAGTGTCATCGGCTCTGCGAGCCAGTTTGATACGCTGTTGCCCGCTCTCGCGGATCGCGAAAATATCCGGATTCACTCGAGCGGCGATCTCTTGCTGCAGGGTATGACGCTTTCAGATGTCCGCACTATCATCGTCGAGGATGGCGATCTGTACATAGATGGAGATATCGAAAACAGCCAAGACTCGAGCTATGCGTTTATCGTCAAGCGGGGAGATATCATCATCGATCCCGCCGTCTCTCGTATCGCGGGGGTCTACCTCGCGCTTTCGGGACAGATCCGGGCTCCCGGCGATACCTCCAATCGGCTGATCGTGGATGGGTCGCTCTTTGGTGAGAGTGCGCCGCTCGTCGAGAGCCGGACGTATATCCGCGGCGAGACGTCGTACGAGGCGCTGTCTGTCGGGGTCGTCGTCGACTACTCGACGCGCGCCATTCGTCGTCCGCCCCCGTTGCTTGCTGAGTTTTTACGTGAGTTTTCGGTAGATCGGGTGGCGAGATAGGGCAGCTGAAAAATAGCATGTCGTCTTTTCTCTCAAAGTTTTTGGCGCTATTGATGAGCTCTGGAAAGCTGTCTGCGTCCGATAATACGTATGAATAAGACTCAAGCGCGAAAAATTTTTTCGTCTCGCGGGGAGAGCTGTATCGAAAAAATAATCACACTCTGCGCTGACAGGGACAAACCCCTACCCGATCAATACGGGAGCCGCGTCCCGGGGGGCGGTACTCCCCCCGGTCTTTGCAAACTGTGCCGCTGCCTCAACGATCGCCATTGTCTTCGTCGGTCGTGTTTTGATGGCTTTCAGTGCTTCGGGCAGATGCTCGCGCGAGGCGACGATGACATCGGAAAATCCGAAGAGAAACGGATGGATCCAGTCCGCTACCGGTTCACTTCACTTTCGAAATCGGACATGCGATCGGCGATGATAGGTATCGCGCGGCAGCACGACGATGACCGGTTTTTCATAGTATTTTGCCACGCACATCTCCTGACTCGTCCCGACACCCATGCGCATCTCGGCATTGACGACGACCAGATCGGCGCAGGCGATATCCGCGCAGTCACATCCGAATACCAGAAATTGATCTCCCTCATGCATCGTATGCTCGTCGGGGTCTATCGTCTCGATCTGCGGACTCGCCATCTGTAAAATGTCCGTGTACGCGACGCGCCAGTTTTCAAACTCTTTCGCCTCCTCCGCACCCTTTGGGATGCTGCCGGCGAGATAGATTTTCATTTGTGACGATTACGCGGCGAGATGCTTTTCCACTGCCGCGACGAGTGCATCGACTTCTTGTACGCCTACGAATTGTTCGACGGGCTTGCCATCTTTGAAGACGAGGATCGTCGGAATGCTCATGATGCGAAAATTTTGTGCGATCTCGGGATCATCGTCCACATTCAGCTTCATCACGCGCGCCCGACCGTCCAGCTGTCCCGCGACCTGCTGTAGACGGGGGAGCATCATCTGGCAGGGTCCGCACCACTCCGCCCAAAAGTCGACTATAGCCACGCCCTCGGCGATGTCTTGTTCGAATGTATCGGTCGAGGTGGTTTCGATTGCTGCGTCCTGTGTGTCTGCCATAAAATTTTTGGTAAAAAAACAACTCTCAATCCTATCACGATCCGCATAAAATGCAATCCTATTTTTCCAAAGCATCGACTGTGCCGTCCCATGATTCGGGCGGATCATCGCGCAGTGCTACCGATCGCGAGAGAAAGAGCTTGGTCGGTCCATCATCGCCGCGTAGACGTAGGAGGATCTCAAACCACTCTGCCGCCTCGGAAAAATTTCCAGCGTCGTAGATACTCATCGCCTCGTCGAATTTTTGACAAAAATCCCGGGTATCCTCGTCTACCTCCGAGCGACGTCCCACTAGCTCGTATACTCGCACAAATTGATTTTTTCCCCGCAGTCGCAGCCTGTCCAGACGCCGGAGCATCATGACATCGCGGACGATATCGGCGACGGCTTCGCTTATGAGGATGGTTGTCTTGTATATTTTGTTGGCGCTCTCCAGGCGCGCGGCGATGTTGACCGAGTCCCCGAGCGCCGTAAACTCGATTTTCTTTCCGAGGCTTCCGATATTTCCGACGATCGCAGAACCGCAGTTGATTCCCATTCGCGTTTTGACCGCGAGTCCGAATCGGGCGAATGTTCCGGCATTGAGCTCTTCGATGGCTTCCTGCTGGAGGAGTGCCGCCTCACACGCGTCAAACGGATCTTCGGATTTCGGCGAAAACGCTCCCCAGAGCGCCATGATCGCATCGCCCTCATATTTATTGACAAATCATTTTTTTGCAATGATGATGTCGGACATTTCCTTGAGATAGATGCTCAGAAAACGCACGAGTTCTTCTGGTTCGCGGTGCTCCGCCATGGTCGTAAATCCCTCGATATCCGAGAAAAAGCTCGTCACTTCCCGGCGGGTTCCTCCGAGTTTTACCGATTCGTAGTTGTCCAGGACGTGAATGACGAGGTCTTTTGCCAGGTATTGCGAGAGTGCCTCCTGCAGTACCCGACGTCCTGCATCCTCGTACATATAGCGATAGAGGCTGACACCTACGAGCGTGAAGAGAACGCCCAAAAGCGTCTCGATCGTGTGCGCGATGAGAAATCCGGTATGCCCTGCGAGTGCGAGCGAACCAAAGAAAAATCCCCCCAAAAGAAGCACGACAATCCCCGTAAAGAGCAAGAGACTGCGCAATATGATGCCCAGACTCGCGATGAGAAATAAAAATATCAAAAGTCAAATATGCTCGATCCAGGTGTCCAATAGGACAAGATATGACTTTGTGAGGATGGTGGCGAGTCCGCTCGCGTGGATGTAGACGCCGGGGATTCTGCCGATGGCGGTGGGGTGCTCGTCCTGCAGTGCGGTCGCGGTGGCGCCGATGAGGACGATTTTATCCTCTACGACCGAGCGTGGATAGTCTCGCGAGAGCACGTCGCGAAATGAAATTCGCTCGAATGTGCCCGGTCATTTCGGACGAAAGAAAAACGATCGAGAATTGTACGATGCGTACGGGACGGATGTCGCGACAAAGTCATTTTCAAAAAGCGTGTAGCTGCGACTGTCGTGTTTTCTGGCTGCCGAGAGAGTATCGGACAGACCAAATCCTCGCTCGTAGTAGCGCCGCAGTAGCGCGATCGGAAAGCTCTCGTAGAGACTGTTTGCGAGCATCCGGTGTGTCTCGGTGGTGTAGATGGTTCGGTTGACTGGATGGGGTTTTTGATTGAAAAATCCTATGCTCCGGGTCGCATCAGAGAAAATCTCAAGCGGGAAAATGCTTGTTTGTTTGTCTCTGCCTGCGAAAAAACCGAGGACAACTTGATCGCTGTGGATGCCGAGCGTGTTTTCGAGGCGGATATCGTCACCCTCATCACGCGACGGCTCTGATAAGAGCACATCGAGTCCCACCACCGCCGCGCCGTCGGCGATGAGATTTTCGACTGCTCGGGAGTACCACTCCCGCCGAAATTCCTGCCATCGCCCGAGTCCCCCGCGCTCCGGATCCTGGAGCGTCTCGTCATCGATTTCGACGATGACGATCGTCTGCGTAGCTCGACTCGGATCGTATGAGTCGGCTGTCAAAAGGAAGTCTCGGTACGTGAGATTGAGCGATATGAAAAACGTCCCGAAAAGTGCGGAAATCCCGACTACTGTTCACCAGGCGACGAGTGTCACGATACAGGCGACGAGCAGGGCATTTTTTATCCAGGAGCTAGAGGATCTCGAAAAAACCGGGATCATGATTTATTTGGATATGGTGTTTTTTATGGTGTCGAGCAGACTCTCTTCTCAGAGTTCGTTGATGACGTCTTCCGCCGTATTTGTGATCTCGTCTTTGAGATTTCTGTCTCTCAGCTCGTCGAGCGCCTCGCCGATGCGACGATCGAGGCTTTCCAGGATTTGCTGTCGGTTTTCGCCCAGATTTTGCAGTATCTGTTCGGAGAGACTCTCCGACTGGAGTACCTGCAGTATTTCCTCGCCTCCGAGTCGTACTGAGTTCATGACAGTGTTGAATTGTTCGAGATCCTCATCGGAAAGTCCCTCGTAGTATTTTCGGATGAGGGTGTAGTCTTCTTCGGATCAGAGAAATTGCGTCATGTCCGTCGCGAGCATTTGCGCGACTTCAGAGTCTCCGAGCTCCTCTGCGGAGAGTGCATCATAGAGGGAAAATTGAGCAAAGTCGGTACTCAGTTCGGCTTGCTCTTCTTCTGGAGCGGTCTCTACCACCATCTCTCGCAGCGCTCCCTTTGCCGCCAGTTGTTCGGGTGTTTCATCGATAAAATGCAGTTCTTCATACAGATTCAAAAGCGCCTGATAGTACTCGTCGGATATTTCATTGTCCGTGATGTTGAATCGTCCGATCGTATCATTGTACCAGTCGGCGAGCGCCTCGATGTCTCCGTCTATGACGATTTCGCCGACGTCCCGCACGAGCGCTACGGGATCATATTCGCCGGCTATCGTTCGCTCTTTTACGATGCCTGCCGCGACAAATACCCGATCGATGAAATCATAGATGCCGTCTATCACGCTATTGCTTCCGTATACGGCTTCCAGTCTCGATTTTGTGGCTTGGATTTTTTCATTGATGTATTCCAGATCCGCCTGTTCATTGAGGGTTTTCCACTGGTCGTCCAGGACGGAGTCGTACACCTGCTGAAATGACAGAAAGTCCATCGCGCTTCCCTGGGGAATGAGACTGACCGCTCCCTCGGCATTCGCGAGCTCGACGGCGTGAGATGCCGTGTAGACGTACTCGTCCTCGACGTCCACGGCAAAGACCGTTCCGCGTACACTCGCCACGACGTCTTTTCCGCCGATCCCCTGACGAAACTGGCTCTCGCCGCGCAGATAGCTTGTGACGTTTGTCCAGCTTGCGCCTTTTTCGAGGATAAAGAATATGTCGAAAAACGACGTCTCGGGCTGATACTCCAGCGTGTCGATGCGTACGACCGAGTTTTGATCAATGCGGCTCACGCTCCCATCGGGCCATGCGATCGTCGCAAGAGAGTCTCCGAGCGTGCGGACGATGTCCCCCTCCTCGAGCGTCTCCGGCACGCCGACCGAGAGTGGTGCGGGACTCCCGCGTACGAGCAGACCACGCCCCTGCGTGAGCACGACATAGGCGTCCTGAGTTTCCAGTGCCTGAAGCACCTCTGCGCGCGTATGCATATACCACATACACACTCCTCAAAACAGGAGAATGGCTATCAGTGCGGCGAATGCGAGTGGGCGGACGGACATAAAAAAGCGGCAAAAAAGATAGGATTTTTATCGCTTTGTGTATACTGTATTTGTGGGATAACGCATCTGTATGGATCGCCGGTTCAAATACATTCTCGCGTTTCTGCTCGCGATCATCGTGTATGAGACGTATCTCATACTGCTGTATGCGTATCGCGATTATGAGATCGAGACGTACATGACATCCATCATAGCACAAAATAATGAGCTGGGCAAGAAAATAGAGCAAAAACGCGAACATCTGGCATATATCCACACGAACGCCTATATCGACCGTGTCGCCAAAGAAACGCAAAACCGACAAAATCCCGGCGAGGAAGTCATCGTGCTCGTCTCCGAGGAGGAGTCCCGAGCGGGAGAAGAATACGACACACTGCGACATATCGTAGAGACACCGACCGAAATATCCCCGACGACGGGGATGAGTCATGAGGAAAAGTGGCTCTATTATCTGTTTCGGGTGCGGTAGGGAGTGGCTGAAATTTTTTAGTGTCTTTTATAGTCGCAGTCGTTATTGCGACGGCGGCATGTGTTAGAGGCTATTGACATAAAATGCAAAACGCCCTCTTTATGCATTCCTTTCGAAAAACCACCGGTTTACTAACCGGTGGATGGAGAGCATCCGAACGACAGTGAGGACGAACGCAGCTTGAAATTCGCCCGCAGGGCGATAAAAGCCCCCTGTCTATCGGCTGGGGATTATTCATCTAGAAAAATTCATTTCTCGAGAGAGCTACAGCGCCGTATCTCGACGAAATCTTGCTTTGAATGCAGCGGAAATTTGAAGTTTATACACTTCTCTCCCATGACCCAAAAAACTCCATGACGTACAGAAATGAATGAAAAATCGTACGAACTCGGGGTGATGGCTGATCTTTGGGGTGAGGCGCGCTTCCTACATCACCTCTTTTCCAAGATACGGTACGAGCACCTCTGGCACACTCACGGTCATGTCTTCGTTTTGGTAGTTTTCGAGGATGGCGATGAGCGGACGCTGCGATACGGCGGTGGCATCGACCATGTGCACATACTGTTTTTCTCCGGTCTGCCGACGTACGCGAATACCCAGCCGACGCGCCTGATAGTCTGTCATGTAGTCGGCGGTGTGGGTCTCGCGGTATTTTTGCTGTCATGGGAGCCATACCTCTATATCGTACTGGCGGTAGTCCATGGATCCCGCGTCCCCGGAGGCGTTTCGTACCAGACGGTACGGGATGCCGAGTGATGCGGTGACGTGCTCCTGTATCGCGATGCAGAGCGCGTGCTCCTGCTCTGCGTCCTCTGGTGCAGAGAAAATCTCCATCTCGATTTTGTCAAACTGGTGCATGCGCAGGATTCCGCGCATGTCTTTGCCGTAGGTGCCCGCCTCTCCCCGAAATGCCGGCGTCTCCGCGACGTACCGCAGGGGTAGCTCCGACTCCTCGAATATCCGATCCATCGGGATGGGTCCGAGCGAGTGCTCCGCGCTCCCGATGAGCACCTGTCCCTGATCGTGCAGCATATAGCGCTGCTCCGTCGGATGCAGGCGCCCCATCTTGTCCAGGGTTTCCTGATTGACGATGATGGGCGGATTGACGGGGATAAACGGCGCATCGGACGCGTCGATGCCCGCATGATCGATGATGGCGCGCAGCGCTTCGCGCGATGTCAGGATGTCAAAAACATAATTTGACAGTGCGCGCTGCAACATCACGAGCTCGCCGTACAGATACGCAAATCGCGATCCCGATACCTTTGCCGCCGCCTCTTTGTCGATCCAGCCGCGCGCGACGCCGATCTCCTCATGATCTTTTATAGCAAAATCAAACACACGCGGCTCGCCGACTGTGCGTATGACTTCGTTTGACTCCTCGTCCGGACCCATCGGTGTGTCTGGATCCAGGAAATTCGGCAGCTCTTTCCAGAGGCGTGTGTGCTCATCAGAGAGGGTTTTGTATGCTTCTTCGAGCGTTCGGATTTCCTCTTTCAGCGCGCGGGCACTGTCGCGATCGGATGCCTGCGACTGCTCGTGTTTTTTTTCGTCGATTTGACTTTTCATCATGCGATGGCGCTCGTCGAGTGCGAGAAACGCGTCGAGATCGAAATCGACGTACCGACGTACCAGCGTGTCGCGCATGGACTCGGGATCGGCGCGCAGGAGTTTGAGGTCGATCATGGCTGGATAGTGATTACAGAGACACTAAACTGAAAACAATGCAGTATAGTCACGTATCCTAATAGGAATCGACAAAAAGACAATACATTTCGATATCGATCGTACCCGGACACGACTCGAATGTTTGGACGCAGGCGCGAGGAGGACGCTGCAAACAATCGTTTCATCACCATAGCCCATGATAGCATGTCAAAACTGTTTCGGACTCATACGCATTCGCTAAAGAGACGGGAAAGAACTTCCGTTCGCTGTACTTTTTTCATATCCCTGCGTACAATGGCGCCCGTAAAATCGCGAAGTATCGTATGCATCTCACTCCTACACTCCTCAAAACCACATCCCGCCATATCAAAAAACTCGGCGATGCGGGAGTCCAAACCGTCGAGGATTTCTTGGCGCTGTATCCGCGTGACTACAAAGACAAGACCAATGTCGTCGAGCATTTTTTCGCTATAAATCTCAAAGAAGCCAATACGATGCGAGTGATGATCGAGACGCTGACAGAGGAGCGCACGCGCACGGGCAAGCTCCTGCAGAAAGCTGTCATCCGCGATGCGGACGGGATATATGCCGAGGCGGTGTGGTTTGGGCAGCGGGGCATGACCAGAAAATTTCAGCCGGGGAGTATGGTCGTCCTCCATGGCAAGGCGAGGTATCAGTACTCAAAGCTCTCGTTTGTCTCGCCGGATATATCGCATATCGATCACTCGTCCGGACTGGAGGGGATATACAGCGACGTCAATACCGTGCCCGGATACTGGATCGCCGAAAAAATGCCGCTGGTGCGATCGCATATTTCCGGACTGTCCGATATACTGTCCGAATATATTCGCCGCAAACACGATTTTCCGACAAAGGCGGAGGCGGTCGAGACGATCCATTTTCCCGCATCGCGGGAGGATGCGGATAGGGCGCGCGGGATGCTCGCATACGAGGAGCTCTACACCGTCCAGTCGGAGCATGCGAAAAAGCGCGAACTGCATACGGACGTGACTCGCGGACGCACTGTCTCTATCCCGCTGAGCGCCGAGCGTATGAAAGCGATTCTTGGGCATTTTTCCTATACATTTACCACGACGCAAAAAAAAGTCTGCTACCAGATCCTGCAGGACATGGCGGGCGATCGGGCGATGTATCGCCTCCTGCAGGGAGATGTCGGCACCGGAAAGACGGCAGTCGCATTTGCGACGGGACTGCATGCGATCCTGGAGTCGGGCGGACAGGTCGCGGTGATGGCGCCGACGGAGATTTTAGCTCGTCAGCATTTCGAGGGATTCGAGGCACTGGGATTTCCCCTCGGTGTCCGCAGTGATCTGCTGGTGGGATGAATGACCGCCCGCGAAAAACAAGACGCCAAAATGCGCCTCTCAAATCATGAGACCGATATCATATTTGGTACGCACGCGCTCATCCAGGAGGATGTCAGATTTCACAGGCTCGTCTACGCCATCATCGACGAGCAGCACCGATTTGGCGTGGATCAGCGAAAACGCCTCGAGGACAGCTTTGCGGATGAGTCACTCTCGGATTCGCATGTCTATCCGCACGTGCTCTCCATGACCGCCACACCCATTCCCCGTACGCTCACCATCACGCTCTACGGCGATCAGGATCTCTCGATCCTGGATGAGTATCCTGCCGGTCGAAAGCTCATCCACACGGCGGTGATCCCCGCGTCCGAGCGCGAGCGCGCACACCGCTGGATCGACCGCGAGATCGAGAGCGGACGGCAGGTCTACTGGATCTCCCCGCTCGTCGAGGACAGCGAAAAACTGGAGGTCGCGAGTGCCACACAGACATTCGAGCGACTTTCCGAGATATTTTCAAATCGGCGTATCGGACTCCTGCACGGGCGCCTGTCCAGCCAGGAAAAGCGGGATATCATCGACGCATTCAACCGGGGAGATATCGACATCCTCTCCAGTACCTCCGTCGTAGAGGTCGGCGTCGATAATCCGAATGCCACCGTCATGTGCATCGAGGGTGCAGAGCGATTTGGACTGTCGCAGCTGCATCAGTTTCGCGGGCGGGTCGGGCGCGGATCGCATCAGTCGTACTGCTACCTGTTTTCCACGACCGAGCAAAAAAACGAGCGCCTCGCTGCCATAGAGTCGACACAGGACGGCTTCGAGCTTGCGGAGACTGATCTCGCACTGCGGGGTCCGGGCGAGGTGTACGGTGTGCGGCAGAGCGGACTGCCGGAGCTGCGGGTCGCCGATTTTCGTGATCTGGAGCTGGTAGAGACAGTGCGCGAGGACATTCGCGAGAGTGAGAAAAACAGTTTGACATACGATAAATAATACCATATCATGGAAGTGTCCGAGAGGAAATGTATGCAAATACCACTTTTCGGACAAACGTACAGAGAAAAATAATTTCCATTTTCTCGAAACGGTTTTATACTGTACTCCAGCTCGCCGGGTCCTCGCTCACTATTATTTCATCACGATTCTCTCGTTTCTAATCCCGCCTTTCCATGTTTCGCTTCTCTTCAAAATCTTCCGGTTTCACCCTCATTGAGCTTTTGGTGGTCATCACCATCATCGGTATTCTCGCGACGGGAGCCACTGCCACATTTACCTCGCAGATCCAAAAGTCTCGCGATACTACGCGTATCAGCGATATCAAGGCAATGCAAAGCGCCATAGAGCAGTACTATCAGGACTTTGCGGTATATCCTCCGGGGGACAATACGCAAAACGGTATCACCGGGACGGGAGGGATCATCCGATACGCCTCCAGGATTCCCCGCGATCCAAAGCTCTGAGAGTCGTGCGTACAACACTCCCTTCAGAGTGATCCGGCAGATGTCCCCTGTGGCTATGTCTACAATGTCACACCGGATGACAATAATATCACACAGGGAGCATTTGAGGTTTCCACCGCATTTGAAAATGTGGGAAATGTCGACTCCAAGGCATTCGATGATGATAACGGCTGAACGGCGACGCCGACATCAGCAGGAGGTACGAAAGACGACAGTCGTCTCGAGCTCGGCGTCCGTACCACAGCAGGAATCGATACGCAGGTGACAGTAGCCGGAACCGCCTTAGCGACTGGCTGTGCGACATCCACCGGAGTGACGAATGCGCAATCGTGATCTGTTACATACATGCCCATCATGCCTTGCGGCAACTAATGCCTACTCCCTTTTCAGCACGATCCCGGTCTTCCGGGATTTTTTTGTCCATCGGGAGAGTGAGAGTATACTGTCAGTATGATCCATGTCGTCGATCTCTCACTACTGCCCGCGCACCTCTTGCCATTCAGTCCGCAGACACTGGACGCCATAGGTAGTACCATTGCTGCCGGTGGTAATGTGCTCGTGTATCACAATCGTCGGGGGAGTGCGTCCGCACTCGTGTGCTCGGACTGCGGTACTACGCTCCGGTGTCCGCGCTGCGATGCCACCCTCACCCTGCACGAAAAGCCGATCTGGCGCCTGCTCTGTCATCACTGCGGGTATACGCAGGTCGACACCCCTTCGTGTCGTGCGTGCGGCGGTGTCTGATTTGAGCGGGTGGGGATCGGGACGCAGGCGATAGAGACACGCCTCGCACGCGAATTTCCCCATGCGAATATCATCCGCCTGGATCGCGATGTCGAGGAGATATGAGGTATCTATCCACTTCACTCGACGGTATTCGTCGGGACGCGACGCCTGCGAAATGCGCCCATCGGTAATATCGACCTCGTGGTGTTTCCGGTATTCGAGAGCGAGCTGTCATTTGCCGAGTACGATACCGAGGAGCGTGTCTACCTGGATGTCCGGCTGCTCTCAGAGCGGATCGCTCGTGTGATCATCCAGACTCGTTTTCCGCGGCATCCCGTGATTTTGGATTTGCTGCAGGGGAGCTATCGCGATTTTTTTCGTCGTACGCTCGCGGTACGCAGAGCATTCGGATATCCGCCGTATGGCGGGTATATTCAGATTTTCACGACAGCGAAAAGCGAGACGAAAGTCCGCAAGACGATGCACCGTCTGTCCTCCATCCTCATGACTCGCAAACACACAAGCACGATCCTCCATCACGATCCGGACGATATACGGCGACGAGCGGGGGAATTTTTGGGAAGCATCCTCCTCAAGGGAGAGCACGCCGAAGAAGACCTGCACGCTGTCGAATCCGAGATCTGGAGTACCGCGGGAATTCGCATCACGAGGTGATAATGCCCTATAGACGAATGTCGGATCGACGGACGACACTCGCGACGAAGAGCGCGAAAAGTATGAGTCCGAAGATGGTAAAAAACGTATTGAATCCGATGATCGTCACGAGCGCTCATCCCAGTACGAGTCCGACGATATTCGCGAAATTCAAAAGCATTTTCA
Source organism: Candidatus Altimarinota bacterium (assembly GCA_028277205.1). Classification (GTDB taxonomy): domain Bacteria; phylum Patescibacteriota; class Gracilibacteria; order BD1-5; family UBA2023; genus JANQGT01. The sequence goes on along the minus strand of JANQGT010000004.1, from coordinate 42,538 downwards.
GGGGAGCCGCCGAGGCATTCGAGTCGATTTCTTTCAGGGCAAATTTTTCGCTGTAGTGCGTATTGTACGTATCCAGAAATGTCGCCTGCGCAAGCGGCATCGCCGCGGCGTATCCAAAGCTATTGAGCAGTCAAAACAGCACCACGAACTCGAGTCCCGTCGAAAGCCCGAAAAGCAGGATGGATACTGCGGAAAGCAGCATTCCCGACACGACTATCAAAAACACGCCAAATGTTTTCGAGAGCTTTATGAAAAAACTCTGCAGTGCGAATACCGGTATGATCAGGAGTCCCAGTAGCAGATACCCGCTCAAGAGCTGACTTCTGACGAGGACATTGTCGTGATTGAGCTCTAGGAGTTTATTGAGAAATTCGATCTGAAATGTCGCGACAAACGTATCCCAAAATCCAAAGCAGAGAATGACGGCGAAAATCCAGAGGAGCGTGAAATTGCGCCTTTGCTCGAAGAGGACTCGCAGTGTCACGGTCATGGCACTTTTCGTTTCCTGGATGATCTCTGAAAATCCTGTGAATGTCTTTGCCCGTAGCGGTCGCAAAAAGAGAATATTGCCTGCCTTTGCGAGCTCTGCGATCTCGACTTTTTTCACCTGCGATACCGCAAAGTCTCGTATTTTTTCCACGGTTTGTTTTTGGATTATGAGTTTGAGCTGAGAGAGATCGGAGACATGCAGCGTCGCATGCGGATTATCAAAAAACCTGACCAAAAAAACAAACATGGCGCATATCGCGGTGATGAGTCCCAGCACGGCGCCAAGCTGATCAAATGGGATGATAAAGCCCGAAACGACCAATCCGGCAAACGAGCCGATACCCGTGGCGATACTGTTTCGGGAGATGATTTTCGCGTATTCCGAGGGATCCGAATTATTGAGGATATACGTCAGGATCGTCACGTCGTTGATTTCTTTTGCCAGTCCGTAGCAGACAGCTGCCAGCAGTAGCAGCAGGATATTGAAAAGATCGGTGGTGAAAAACGCTATCACGCTCGTCGCAAGCTCTCCGGTGGAGGCATCCGACGGCGGCAGAAAGTAGATGAATTTCAAAAATACGAGTGACGCGATAAATATACAGCACGCCCCGATCACAAACAAAAATCGCGCACTCGCATAGCGCTGGATGACGCCGACGGGAATGTCGACTAGGAGCGCCACCAGATTTCCGAGTCAGAGAAATATCCCTACCAGGAGCGCCGACTCCAGTACCAGTCCGAAAAAAAAGACCGCAAGAAAATGAAAAAAAATCCAGATAAACCCGAGAATGCCCGAGAGGATATAGAGATTTTGACGACGGATGTCGTCTCCTTCTGTCTCAAAGGAGACATAGGTTTTTACGGGAACGAGGGCGGTTTCCGGGGTCATTGCGGATATTCGGGATTTGTTTTGCAGACAGTTTATCATACAATGGCGCTCTTTGCCATTTTGTACGATATGTCGACAGTATTCTGAATATTTCGCCAAAAGATCGAGCGGTACGCGACGGTGGAGTGTGATGATCGCACGATGATACACATTCCCGCGCACCTCGTCCGTCGAGCGCTCCCGGGAGATCGCGTCGAGGTCGAGATCCTGAAAAACGCCCGCGGAAATCGCAAACAGGAGGGACGCATTCGTCGCATAGTCGAGCGCGGATGAGAGCATCTCGTGGCAAAAATCCACACGGATCGACAGGGGAGATATATCGCGCGACTCGTGGATCTGGGCGAGCGAAATGATATTCGCCTGTCGAGTGAGCTGCTGCAGTGAGTGCGAGTCTGAGACATCGTCGTCATCGAGGTCTCACGCGATATCCGGCACAATACGGCGCGTATCATCCGTATCCTCGGGCGCGAGGGCGATCCGGGTCTGGAGGAGGAGATGATCCTCTCTCGCGCCAAAATTCCCCGTGCCTTTTCGGATGCGGTCCTGCGTGAGGCAGAGGCACTGTCACGACCGGACGACGTGTCCGATCGTACGGATTTTCGGGGTGAGTGGGTGTATACGATCGACGGTGCGGATGCGAAAGATCTCGACGACGCCATCCATGTCAAACGTCTCGAGAACGGTGACTACGAGCTCGGCGTGCATATCGCCGACGTCTCTCACTACGTCCGCGAAAAAACACTGCTTGATGCCTCTGCACTGGAGCGCGCGACCTCGGTCTATCTGGGGCTGCAGGTGATCCCCATGCTGCCGGAGCGCCTGTCAAATGATCTTTGCTCGCTGCATCCCGGCACACCAAAGCTCACGCAGTCGGTCGTGATGCGGATTTCCCCGGACGGACACATCCGGACTGAGGGAATATACGAGTCCGTCATCGAGAGCCGATACCGGTTTACGTATGACGAGGTACAGGAAATCCTGGATGAAAACCGGGATATCTCCGAGTATCCGGACGAGCTCGTCGCGAGTCTGCGCCATGCACGCGATCTCTTTCGTATCATCGAAAAAAAACGCATCCGCTCCGGAAAGCTCGCACTCGAGCTCGCAGAGCTCATCCTGGAATACCGGGATCCCTACACGATTTCCGGGACGCGTCCGCGCGTGCGTGGCGATGCGCATCGCATCATAGAGGAGTTTATGATCAGTGCCAATGAAGCGGTGGCGCACGCATTTTACCAAAAAAAATTGCCGTTTCTCTACCGGGTTCACGAGCGTCCCGACCCGGAAAAACTCGATCGCCTGTCGGAAATCCTGTCCCACTATGGATTTCCCTGCGATGCCGGCGCGCTCACGGACCCGGTATTTCTGGGGAGCATGGTAGAAAAAATCGCAAAAACCCGGTATGCCCCCCTGCTGAGATACGTGCTGACGTCTCTGCAAAAAGCTGAATACAGTGAGAAAAACCTAGGGCACCACGGACTCGGACTCTCGCACTATTCGCATTTCACATCGCCGATCCGTCGATACCCGGATTTACAGATACACCGCATCATAAAAGACCGGATTCACAATCGCCTCGACAGCAAGCGTACCGGGCACTACCGGCATATCCTGCCGGGCATCGCCGCAGACACCTCTGTGCTCGAGCGGCGTGCGGAGCGCGCGGAGTACGACGTGCGCGATACTCGCCTCGCCCGATACGCCGCGACCCGGCTCGGCGAGGAGGCGGAGGGTATCGTGACCGGTATTACCGAGTTTGGGGCGTACGTGACGCTCGACGACGGGCTGGAGGGATTTTGCTTTATCCGAAATTTGCCGGTACGAACCCGGTTTTTCGAGCCGGGGCTGCAGCTGCAGACTCTGGACTGACACGCGTATCTGCGCATCGCTGATCGCGTGCGCGTCGCTATCGAGTCGGCGGATCCGCGATTGCGGCGGATTGATTTCGCGCTCGTGGATAGAGTGGACGTGCCGCGAGATGCCAGATCGCCATCGCCGCCATGATGATGAGAGTGAAAATCCCGAGCCACAGAATCGACTCCCGCAGAGTGAGACCGCCCGCGAAAAGCGCGAAGACGGAGAAGGAGGAGAGCTGGGCGAGGTGACAAAAAAGCGACACCATAGAGTGTATAGTTGCGCGACGATCATCCGGGACCCGCTCGTTGATGAGGCGGGAGCGCTCGATCCGAAAAATTCCCACGCCCGATTTTTGAAATACCATAAAGACAATCGAGACTGCAGAAAAGAAGAAAGATATACCGAAATATCCGATCGCCACAAAGAGAAATGCCACGAACATGCCGAATAGAGCGGGCAAATGCGCGACGATCCGACCAAATATCCGTGCCGAGAGCGCCATCACGAGATTGAATCCGGCGAAAATCATGCCAAACCACACCAGTGGAATGCCGACCCCATCGAGTATCGGCTGTGAGTACCAGTATCCGAGATGACTGAGCGCGAAAAATACGGCGAATATCACCATGAGAAAGAGAATGTCCCGCCTCGATACGAGCCATCGACCGATCTCGCAGATATGTGAGAGGGCTGTCGTTTCGAGAGCGGCTTTTTCTCTCGGTGGCTCTCGCAGGAGCAGCGCCAAGGGTACTGTCGCGCCTATGACTATACACGCGATCCAGATCGGTATTCGCATACCGAAGGCATCGGCGAGGAATGCTCCGATGATATTGAGCATTGCCGTTATCCCCAGCTCGTATGAGACGATATTTCCCCAGACTTTTCAAAATTCTTCACCCCGTCATTCCGCTACGAGTGATTCATACGCCGCAGACTCGACCGTACCCGATGCGAGCGCGTGCCCAAATACCAAAATCATCTCCGCAAGAAAAAATCCCCACCATCCCGTCGCGAGCGTATATGCGAGCGTCCCGAGCGTAAAAAGCCCGCCACCGATAGCGAGAATAATCCGCCGGGAAAATCGATCGGAAAGGTATCCTGATGGCACCTCGAAGAGCGTCATCCCGACAGCATAGCACGCCTGGAGCAACAGCACGTCCGCCATACTCATCCCGTGCGCCGTATAGTAGAGCACGAGAAACGGCATATAGAGTGCGATTGCGAAAAAACACGCGTTGTATGCGGCGAGGAGCGTGATATTTCGAGAGGAGGGAGGTGACCGCATTTGTAAATTAGAAAACGTTGTTCGCTATATGTCTTTCTCTCCGAAAGTCTATGGATTTTCTCCCATGAAAAAGCTCCCTTTCGGGAGCTTGTTTGATTATCGTTTGAGGCTATTTTTTTTCCTCCTCTACCTCGGCGTCCACCGTATCCGAGTCGCCGCTCGCATTAGCGTCGTTTGAAGTGTTTGCTGACTCCGCCGATTGCTTTGCGTAGATCTCCTGTCCGATCTTCATCATCGTCTGCTGGAGGGCGTCCGTCGCAGTCGCGATCTCATCTTTGTCCGCGTTCGTATTTTCGAGCGTTTTTTTGAGCTCGGCGATCTTTTTCTCGGCTTCATTTTTCAGCTCTGCAGAGATCGCATCGGCATTATCCGCGAGGGTTTTTTCACTCTGATAGACGGCAGAGTCGGCGAGATTTCGGGCTTCGATGGCTTCTTTCTTCGTCTTGTCCGATTCGCGATTTGTCTCGGCGTCTTTTACCAGACGATCGACTTCTTCGTCGGTCATGCCGGTCGAGCCCTGTACGGTGATCTTTTGCTCCTTGCCGGTGCCCTGATCCTTTGCCGTGACATGCAGCACACCGGACGCGTCAATGTCAAATGTCACCTCGATCTGCGGCACGCCACGCGGCGCGGGCGGGATGCCCGACAGCACAAAGCGACCGAGAGATTTATTGTCCGCTGCCATCTCGCGCTCGCCCTGCAGGATGTGGATTTCCACTGATTGCTGGCTGTCCGCAGCGGTAGAATAGACCTGTGATTTCGATGTGGGGATGGTGGTGTTTCGCTCGATCATGCGGGTCATGACACCGCCGAGTGTCTCGATACCGAGCGAGAGCGGCGTGACGTCCAGGAGCAGCACATCCTTTACATCGCCCTGCAAAATCCCCGCCTGGATGGCGGCTCCGAGCGCGACAGCTTCGTCCGGATTGACACTCGCATTCGGCTTTTTTCCAAAGAATTCCTCGACCTTTTTTTGTACGAGCGGGATGCGCGTTGACCCTCCGACCAGGATGACTTCGTCGACTTGCGACGCCTGGAGCCCCGCGTCTTTCATGACCTTTCGGCACGGCTCTATGGATCGCTCTACGAGATCGTAGACCAGCTCTTCAAATTTTGCGCGCGTGATCTTCATAAACAGGTTTTTCGGACCGCCGGCGTCGACCGTGATATACGGGAGATTGATCTCTGTCTCGGTCGCGGAAGAGAGCTCTTTTTTGGCTTTTTCCGCTTCGTCGCGCACGCGCTGGACTGCCATCGGATCTTTCGTGAGATCGACACCCTGCTCTTTTTTAAATTCGTCGACGATATACTCAAATATTTTTTGGTCGAAATCGTCTCCTCCGAGGCGCGTGTCTCCGTTTGTCGCCATGACTTCGAATGTTCCCTCGGATCCGATCTCTAGTATGGAGATATCAAATGTCCCTCCTCCAAAGTCGTAGACCGCGACTTTTTGGTCTTTTCTCTCGTCGGCGCCGTAGGCGAGCGCGGCGGCGGTCGGCTCGTTGACGATGCGTTTGACATCCAGTCCCGCGATCTTTCCGGCGTTTATCGTGGCTTGACGTTGATCATCATTGAAATACGCAGGGACCGTGATGACCGCCTCCGTCACGCTGCCACCCAGAAATTTCTCCGCATCCGATTTCAGCTTTTCCAGGACTTTCGCGGAGATCTCCTCCGGTCGTACGGATTTCCCGGCAAACTCGATGAGACATTCGCCGTTTGATCCCTTCGTCACCTTGAATGGGACGTGAGCGATTTCCTCTTTGACTTCGTCGTACTTTCGTCCGATAAATCGCTTTGCGGAAAAAATCGTCTGCGCAGGATTGCTGACAGCTTGTCGCTTGGCGGGAGTCCCGACGAGCGTCTCTTCATTTTTACTTGCGACGACGGACGGCGTCGTGCGACCGCCCTCGGCATTCGGGATGATCTTTGCCTGTCATCCCTCCATGACGGCGAGCGCAGAGTTTGTAGTACCGAGGTCGATACCGATGATTTTTGGCATAGGTGAAAAAATTAGCATCTAAAAACCAGCGCTGCCAGTATAGTCGGCGCCGGATAAAAAGTCAAATGATTTTAGCACTAAAATATATAGAGTGCTAAATCATTGTGATGGCATGCGTGGTTGCGCACTTTTCGGTAGGCGGTACTATGACTATGGATATCCAGTATGCTCACGATACAAAACGCCTCAATGCCCATGAATGTTTGCGATTTTGTATGTCGGTATGAGAGCGTCCCGAGTGCGGTCGCAGCTGAAAAACTGTGCCAAGAAGCAGTGTCATGATGTGCCCGTGGACATCCGCTATCCGAAAAATACTCATCGATTTATGAGAATGTCCTCTCGACATTTCGCAGGAGGATGCGCCGATCCTCCGGAAATTTGACATTTTCTTTGTATGCGACGATTTTTTCAAAAATGCGAAACGGATCGAGATCGCTAAAGAGAAAGGCATTTCCCTCGAATTTCATCGGATCAAACTCTGACAGGAGCTCCGAAAAAATATTTTCCCTCGGCAGGATGGGGACGAGTCCGGCACGCATCGCCTGCATGACATCGACTGATCCGCGCATGTCCGTCACAAAAAAATCAAACGCCGACAGATCCGCGGGTGCGATTTTTTCCAGATACCCAGCATTTTCGATGGCGGTGTCCACCGATCCGTCTGTGGATAGAGCGGCGTATCCGATAGCGGTGATGCCGGAGGCGATGAAATCCCGGAGATGCTCATCCGAAAAAGAGATGAGTCCCATGCCGGCGCACTTCTTTGAGACGCCGTGACGATCGGCGATATGATGGCGGGCGGAGCGTTTTGCGGCGGTGTTCATAGCGAGGGTGGACATGGGATGAGGGAAATATGGATAGCACCCATACGGTAGCATATTTCGCAGGGGAAAAAAAGATTTTTCGCTTGACGCATGAGTCATGATTTCGATAATCGCTGAAGTCGTCTGCGACGGAATATCTCGACTGTATGGCTTGGGTGAGCGCATTTCCTCCGACTGTACGAGGGATGAGTCTGAAGAACCGTATCGAGAAATATAGACACTTTTGTTTGCACTAATGCTCTTCTTGTGTGGTATTCCAAACGCTTTCGGATATCCTCCCGGACGAGGCACTGCATGCGTACCTGCCAAAAAACAATAGCCGTCACTGTAAAACACCTCTCATCACAAAAACATGACCACTAAAAATTTCTGGAAAAACCTGGCTGACAGCGGACCCATCGTCGCACTCGCGCCCATGGACGGCTACTGCGACAGCGCGTACCGCCAGCTTATCAAGACAATCGCGCCTGAGACAATCGCCTTTTCCGAGTTTTACAGTGCGGACGGACTCGTCCACTCAAAGACGCTCGCACCCGCCGTGCTCCCGCATGCCGAGATCGAAAAGCCGCTCATCGTCCAGATATTTGGTAAGGATCCCGAGAAATTTGCCGAGGCGGCGAAAATCATCGAGTCGTACGGTGTGGCGGGCATCGACGTCAATATGGGATGTCCCGCAAAAAAAGTCGTGAAAAGCGGACACGGATCGAGTCTCATGATCCACCGCGATACGGCGTACCGCTGCATCGAGGCGATGGCGATGGCGGTCAGTATCCCCATCTCTGTCAAGACTCGACTCGGCTGGGAAAATAGTGATCCCTTGACTGAGTTTTGCCGGTGACTGGAAAACGCAGGCGCAAATCTCATCACCGTCCATGGGCGCACTTATCAGCAGCAATTCACAGGAAAAGCCGACTGGACAGCAATTTATGAGCTCGCGGACAGTATCCGCATTCCGGTGATCTGAAACGGCGATGTGCGTGACTACGCCGATGGTATGGCGAAAAAGAGTAATCTCGCAGGATTTATGATCGGTCGTGCGAGCTTTGGAAATCCGTGGTGTTTTCGTGCGGATGCGCATGTGCCGACGCTGTCAGCAGTCCTCGATACGATGCGACTGCATACGGATTTTTTGTTTCAGACAAAAGGCAGAAAATGAATGCTCGAGGCGCGAAAACACCTCGTACAGTATCTGCATGCCCTCCCCGGCGCAAAGAGCTATCGCCGCGCACTCGTGAGTGTCGAGTCGCCGGAGGATGTCGATCGTGTGCTCATGACGATCCGGACGGATCATTCGGATACACTGGATATGCCGATACCGGGTCGCGATACCGATAGCGTCCTGCGCGCGTGGGAGGGATATACGGCGTAGCAGGAGCTATCGCAAAATAAAATTTTCTCACGCGATGTCCCGGGTTTTCTGTAGAAATGTCAGATCCCGTGGAAATAATCACTGAAGCTCTTTTTGGATTTTTGGAACAACGTGAGTTCGCTCATGTACGCAGTTCATCGTATTCGAAAAACAATGCGCCGGAGGCTTTGGAACTGCGATTCAAAAATCCACTGTATATAGGGATGAATATGATGTGAAATGCTTTCCGGATACTATCGCTTGGCTTTTGGGGTATTTTCCGCGGATGTGGGATGCTCTGCCTCAGGATATCAAAATGGGCAATCTCTTTTCTGGATATCGTGACGATCCGGAAATCGCAACAATTCTGACGCAAGTCATGCCACATAAAGGAGAGTAATGGCATCTGTCCCATGCTCACGAGACAGACCGGAATTACTCTCCGGTCTGTTTTTTTCTCGGTGTGCGCTTCGGTTTTTCCGCTGTATCGGCGGTCTCGGTTTTGGGCTTTTTTGTGCGCGGTTTTCGTGTGCGTGGCTTTTCATCTGTGTCCGTCTGCTGTGCCACAGTATCCGCACCGTCTTCTTGCGCATTTGATTTTTTTGCTGTTTTTGGCTCGTCGTTTGTACTGACTTCGCTTTGCTTTGAGTTCGATTTGGCGGTTTGCGCTTCTTGCTCTTGCCATTCTCTGAGCCAGTCCGGCAGATCGTCATCGGCGGTCGGTGCAGTATTTGGATCGCTTGATTGCTCTGTTTTCTCGTCTGATTGCTCATCGGTTTTTGTGTCCTGACCCGGCTCTTTTTGGATGACTCTGACTGATTCATCCGTCGTGGATGGCGTCGTATCGTCCGCTTTCGGAGCATCCTTTTCCCATCCCTTTAGCCAGTCTGGGATACTGTCATCCGTCTCGCTCGGTGCCGGAGTGGTGGTGGTATCGGATGATTCGGGTGTATCTTGCGGAGCGTTGACTGCTGTAGAGTCGGTCTTCGTATCGGCTCATGCCTCGGATCCGTCTATCCCGCTCTCACCGGAGGGCGGCGTATTTTCATCCGTGATGATCGGCATATCGCCCCAGTCCGTCTCTTGCTCTTGTTTTTCGGAGTCGAGTGACAGTGCCTTGTTGTCGGTATCTTTCAGCCAGTCGGGGATAGCTTCATCCGATTGTTCCGTTGTTGCGTCCGTATTTAGAGCGGACTCACTCTCTTCGGTTGGCGTCTGCGTTTCTTCGGTTTTCGGAGTCTCGGAGGAAATATCCGGGGCGACAGTATCCGATTGTCCCTCTTGCCTCAGCCAGTCCGGGATCGCGGGGGTGTCGCCGGGCGTCGGAGTCTCCGGTGTGCTGGTGGCACTCTCGCGTAGCCAGCTCGGTATCGCCGCATCCGCATCACCGCTCTCACTCTGAGGTGGAGCAGACAAAGTATCCGTCGACTCCGGTGTGTTCGCATCGGGTGATCCGGTCTCGTCCGTCGCTCCACGCAGCCAGCTCGGTATCGCCGTGTCCTGCGTATCCTCGCTCGTTTTCGTCTCGGTCGTCGTCGTATCTGGTGTTTCCGGCTCTGCCGAAAGAGTCTCTGCGGGCGGAGTTTCGCTCGTCGTCGCGCTCTCGTCCGATGCTGCGATGGCAAGCGGATCGACTCTCGGCGTTTCTGATTTTTTCTCGTCTTTCGGCTTTTCTTTGGGTTTTTCGACCTTTGCTCCCGGGACTTCCGTACTCGTAAAGAGCTCTATGACATAGTCCTGAAATCCGAGATTTTTCTTTTTGTTTGAAAACTGAAAGACCGTGAAGAGCACCAGAAAGAGCAATACGAAGAATCCGACGATCCCGAGAAATCCGAATGCGATCCATTTAGCGACGGAGATGATAGAGGCGATGATGCCTCCGGACTCGGTTTCCTGCTGTCCGTCTGCGATGTCATCGGGAATATTTTCGAGTCCCCCGTAGACGATGACCTCTACCTGATCGCGGATGATGAGCTTGTCCTCGACGGAGATGGACTCGTCGGCTCTGACGATCTCCAGGATCTCACGTCCGAGCTCGCGATTTGTCGGCGTGTCGGTGGGATGGGACAGTATCTCCGAGAGATTTTGCGTGATCGTGTCGTAGCGGGGATTGTCTTTCGGGACGAGATTTCGAATGACCGATGTGGCAAGCGCGATCTCATCCTCGGTCTGCTCGTCGGAAAAGAGAAAGCCGTCCAGATAGCCGTAGTACTGCGCTTTTTCGGAGTCGGGGATGGATGCTGTCCCGGCGATATACTCCTGAAAATCGATGATGGCGCGGGTCTTTTCCCGCTCGTCAAACCAGCTTTCCTGCAGCTTTGCGAGGTGCTCCATCAGATACAGACGATGCTCCTTTGAGCCTGATCGGATGAGATCTTTGAGCTCGGCGAGCGCCACGCGGTCACGCTCGGCGATGGCGGAGGAGATCTGCGTCTTTGACTCGAGTTCGCTTTCTGCGAGCGATGGCGCATTGTAGGCGAGGATGATCTCGATTTCCTCGTCGTCGATGAGATTTCCATCCTCATCATAGAGGGCTATGCGCATCGTACGCGAGGGATCGGTGTCCGAGATATTTCGGATGACGTACGGCGATCCGTCTGTGAGAGATGCCGTATTCGAATTATCGGCGTCGTCGTCCGGGGTTCCGTTGAGATTTGAATCGAGGGTGACGTCGGTGTCGATCTCATAGCGGGCGATGTTTCCCTTCGACTTTCCCAGATAGATGTACAGCGGCTGATCCGGGCGCTCGATCGTGATGGCGCCCTGTCGCAGATCCGGCACACTAAAGACGATGAGGCTGCCGGGATAGCGCTCGACGAGGAGGGTATTTCGTCGATTCGGGGAGATGATTTTCGTGAGCTCTCGGGTGCTCTCGCCGTCGGTGACAGTGAGCGTGACGGTCTGCGGGAGCGTATCGCCAAAATCATGTACGACCGAAAAATTCTCCTCGGATTCCCAGTCTCCGGCGCTCCATGATGCGTCCGTATAGACTCCTTGCGTCGTATTGAAAAGGGCGATTTCACCTCCGATGGTGACGATCTCAAAATCCGGTTTGAGGACATTTCGTACGGTGATCTGTGCGGTCTTTGTATTCGAGAGTCCTTTATTGGTCGCCTTGACGCGAAAAGTAAATGTGCCGGGGCGATCGTAGGTGTGCGTCACGCGGGGTGTTTCGGTGGTCTCATCATAAAATCCGTCTCCGTCAAAATCCCACTCGTACTCGGCGCTCGTCGTGATATCGCGTCCCAGGACGTTTTTTACCGTGACGTCGAAAGACACGTCGTCTCATGCGAAGATCGAATTGCTTGATGTGGAGAGCTGGAGTAGAGGAGTATTGATATTGTCGCTTGCCATCCTCAGCGAGTAGCGCTCATCACGTACCTCCATAGAGTTGACTTTCGCACCGTTTGAGTCTTCGAGCACCACTCCGAAATAGTAGGTCCCCGTCACTCTCGGAATGACAAACGATGTCTGCGGCGTCCGGGTAATGCGAAAATCCTGCGGCTCCGGATCATTGTCGGTGTAGTAGTACCAGAGGTATGAGACGATGACGCCGTCCGGATCTCTCGCGTTTGTCGCAGAGACATTCACGACGACCGGATCCTGTTCGGTATCAGCGTTTATCTGGATAGCGGAAAATTCCGGCGGGACGTTTCGGACCGAGACGTATGTCGATCGCGTGCTGCGTTTTCCGGTTTCTTTGTCGATGACGGTGAGCGATACCGGAAAACACCCAAGCTCGTCGAATCGATAGGAAAATGAATTTTGCGCCGAGGTATTTCCCGCATACTGCCATACGGAGTCCAGATTCGTCGATCGCCCCTCTACATTGACACTCTCGGCTCCTGAAAACTGGACGGGATATTCGCGGGTGACGATGTATGCGGGTCTGTCTCCGCACGCCCCGGATGTCGGGAAAAGCGGCTCGGAATTTTGCGACATGTCGATGACCGCAAAGGGAGCATTTGCCTCGGTGATGTAGACTTCGCGAGTGATCGAGTTTTGCTCGCGCGAGTTTGCGGCGCGCACTCGCAGTGTTATCCGGTATGAGCCGGCTTGTTTATAGGTATGAGATATTCGTCCGATGTTGGTCGTGTCGTCCTCACCGTCGCCGAAATTCCATTCGTATACCAGAGCATTCGGAGCATCGGCGATAAATGAGACGGCATCTCCGACTCTCGCGATTCTCGGTGTCGTCGCGAGGCGTACCGAGAGCAGCGAATCTATGGTGATGTCGCGCGCCTTTGTGACGGTGCGTCCCGATTGATTTGTCACGCGCAGGAGGATGCGGTGGGTTCCTCTGGTAGTAAAGGTGTACTGCCCCATTGCTCCGTTTCGACTCGGATTGTCCAGTATGACCGCATTTCCGTTGATCGACCACTCGTATTGCAGATTCGAATTTGTAAAGGTATCGGGATCGTAGCTCTGCGTCGCGTCAAATGTGACGACATTCGGCAGCTCGGAGTTTTCGATGCGCGACTGAAATCCGACGATGGGATCCTTTGGCTCTATCTCGATGATGACAGAGTCGGTATCTTCCTTTGCGAGGGGAGTGGTGGTACGCAGGCGGATCTGGTATTTTCCGATCGCCGGAAAGGCGTAGGAAATCGTTCTTTGCGATGAGGTCAAAACAACCTCCCGGGTCTCGAGATCGATCACCTCCCAAAAATACCGCAGCTGCAGATCGCTATAGTTTGTCGATGCGGAAAATCGCATCTCATCTCCGACATTTGCCACTCTCTCGCCAGAGTCGGTGCGAATGCGGGCGATCGGATCGCGCACCTCCACCTCCAGCTCTTTTCTGATGGTCGTGTTTTCATTGGTTCGCAGGGTGAGCGATACGTCGTAGATGCCTTCGGTGGCGTAGACGGCTTCCTCTATTCTCGGGGCTCCGGTACGACGCACGGATCGTCCATTGCCAAAATTCCACGATGTCGAAAGAATCCTCGTCCCGCCGCCGACCTCGGTCGCGGTCGCATCGAAAAGCACTCCCTCCGCTCATTCTCGCGGTGTGACCTTGAATCGATCCAGATCCGTCACGTCATTGCCGTTCAAAAAAAGTCGGATGGTACCGACTCTCGGCTGTACCGACACGAGAGTACTGGTCTGTAGTGGTCGTATGTCTGTTTTTCACGCGATGTTTCGACTGGCGGATCGTACTGCCAGAAACACCGTGTAGACCCGCTCTTCGCGAAAAGTATGCGATATGCTCGGTCATCTGCCGATGACGGTTTGACCGCTCTCGGCGGTTTTGATCCACCAGACGAAATTGTCCTCCGGGATGACGATCCCCGACGGATCGACGACATTGACCGCCCGGAGCGTGACGGTGAGCGGGGCATTTCCCTCGCGCGGCGTGACCTCGACGGTACCGGAGATCTCTTCGATTTTTATATTTTCGAGGAAATTGACGAGTGCCTCTGCGAGATCCCGGATATTTTCGTCGGATTCCGGATTTCGCGCCAGCACCTCGATGGCGGTTTCGACGCGAGTCGCGAGATTATTGTTGAAAATGGTATTTCGCTCATCGGGAAATGTCGTGCGTGCCTCCCGGACGAGCTCCTGCAGCTCCCGGAGCGTAGAGATGGAAATGGATCACTCGATCGTGTATTCGCGCTCCATCGTCGCCATGATCTGCTGGATCGCCGTGGCGTATCCGTCGAATGACTGGGTATCCGTCGCGGTGGTCGTACTGCGGATCGACGCTGTAAAGTCGATGCTGCGGGTATTTGGTGAGGTATTTGCCACTCGTACGGGCGATCAGATATCCCGGGATTCCCGTATCGTCGCGCCTCCGTCGGTATCCGTCGGAGCGATGTTTGCGGGTGTGGATATGTCGGGAGCGTTTTCAAACGGCTCACTCTCCGCAAATGTATTTGGTAAAATCTGATAGTCCGAGGATTGAGCTCTCGAAGGGTCGTTTGAACCTGCCTCTTGGGCGTACGCCTGAGTGATAAAGATACCCGTACCGACGGTCGTACCCGCATCGCCCGTATTGACCGTATCGATGATGAATCGGACGATGGAATACGCGAGGAAAATGAGGATGATTCCGATCACGACCGAGATGATATTTTTCTTGCCCTCCTTCATCGCCTCCTCGTTTCCGCCGGATGTCAGTATTCGCACTCCCGCATAGATGACGTAGAGCACCGCCACGATCGCGAGAAATACGAGCAGATACTCGAGCACGTCCTGGATATACTGTGAAGCCGTGCGCTCTGTCTCGATATCGTTGATGCCCTCTCTGACGATACTGATCCCCTCCTCGATGGTGCAGGTCTCGTCGTCGCAGTATGGGACGCTGTCTCATGAGTCGCAGCCGCCTCAGACACCAAAGAAACAAACATCTGCCGATGCCGGAGCCACGGAAAAGAAAAATGTCGGAAAAATACAGAATATCCCGAAAATAACGCGTGTGAAAGCCATAGTGGGAGTGAAAACTACGATTTCTTTCAGTGTACCCTATTGTTTTTGAAAACGCAAAAACCGTCATTTTGCAAAATGACGGTTGCTTTTCGCGACAAACTATGGCACCAAAATGCACGGTGACTGCGGATTTTCTCCCTCTACGAAGCGACTGTACTCACACGAGATATACTCTGCGGTTTTACGCGCTCGCTCGCCCAGATCAGTATCATCCCGCTCGAAAAGAAATCGCATACCGGTATCAAAGCTCTCCGGCAGACCGGTATCGAAACTCGCACGCTCCACCGTCGAGTCCAGAAAATGCTCGTAGCGTACCCGCGGTATGTCGTCGGTGATGGCATCCTCTCGGCGCTCGGTCTCGAGTGCGCGCAGTGCCGGGAGTGTATAGGCAAATGCCTCCATATACGCACGCTGCGCCTCCTGTCATGCGAGATACGAGAGAAAATCAAACGCCATATCGGGCGTATCCGAAAACCGGGATGCGACGAAATACCGGTACGAGACGAGATTTCGTCCCGGGGTTTCGGGGTCGGTGGAGAGCTGGGGGATCGTCGCCGTACGCAAAAATCGCTCCGAGAGTTCCGCTTCGCTGTCGGCGCGCTTGATGGCTTCGCGGATCTGCTCGAGTGTCGATGGGTATCCGACGACCATGCCGATCTCTCCCCGTGCAAAGAGATCGATGACATCCAAATAGAGCGCATCCATTTTTTCGCGCATACTCCTCACCGGATTTTTCTCTTCCTCTGCAAATGATCGGTATCCGGACAGCGCGGCGAGTCCGACTGATTCTCCCATATTCTCGTAGGTGTTGATACCGTTTTGCAGCAGCAGGAGCTGGATGATATCGGGCGTGAGCGGTACGTAGTCCGGACCGAGTCCGAGACCGACAGGCGCGTAGTCCGGACTGTCGTTTTCCGCGATGTCCTCGCTAAATTCACTCCACGTCTCAGGGACGACGCGCACCTGTCGAAAATTGTAGTATAGTGCCAGCGTCTCGTATCCCATCGGGATTCCCTTCAGTGCGTAGCTTTCCACTGCGTTTCCCTCTTCGTCTGTCAGGGTCTCTGTCAGGACCAGCTCGTCGAATACGCGTTCGAAATTTTTTGAAAAGTCATCGACACTCACAGCCTCCGGCGGGATCGCAAATGTCTTTGATGCAAAGAGATCGTCGCCGTTATTTGGCACCATGAAGACATCGGGCGAATTTCCATCTGTGATCGCAAGCAGCAGCAATCGACGATATCCCTCCCAGTCTGGAAATTTCGTGAGCTCGAATTCGGTATCTGCATACTCCGGATATCGATCCCTGAATCCCGTGATGATATCGGAGTAGCCCGCCGTCTCATCCTCCAGTATCCAGATCGAAAACGACTCGGGTGCCTGATCCTGCGTATCCTCATCTGCGGGGGGCGGATCGCCGGGATTTCCGAGTAGTGCTATGGTGATCATCGCACCGAGTCCTAGGACTCCGGCGATGGTGAGGACGATGAGTTTTTTTGGGGACATGGACTACTATGATTGCTGAGAGGAGCAATCATTGTATGAAAATTTTACGCGAATACCACTATGATTTTCTTGCAAACTTCTCTTTGAAAAGTCATTGATTTACCTGTCGGTGGATGAAGGATTTTCGAACACAGATGAGGATATAATGAAATTTGAAATTACCTATAGCACGACAATACAACTCCTCTATTGTTTAGAGGATGAATTTTATAGCTCAATATCTATCATAGTTTATCGATGGCTTTCAGTCAACTTCGCGACACTCGACAACTTTCTATTTTTTCTATTTTCCATACACTTGTTCGCGTTTTGCCTATGCTCCATATGTCTCTGAAATTTCTGCTGCGTACTTTCGGCTGTCAGATGAATCATGCCGACAGCGAAAAAATCACGATGCTCCTGCGACAGGCGGGCGCCTCGCGTGTCGTGGAGGCGGCGGATGCGGACGTCGTGATTCTCAATACCTGCTCTGTCAGACAAAAGGGAGAAGACCGGGTTTTCGGGTATCTGCGCGAGGTACGCAAACTCTCCGAAGCGCAGGGACGCCGGATTTTTACCGGTATTACCGGGTGCATGACACGAAAAACCGGTATGGCACCTCGCCACTATGATGCCGAAAACGCACGAAAAAACGCGCGCACCATCACGATGCTCGGGTCGCCCGACTCGATATTCAATCACGATGATCCGCTTTTTGCTCGCAGCGGGGATATTGATTTTATATTTCGTATCGAGGAGACGGCGTATCTGGGACGCATCCTGTCTGCTATTACCGGTACGGATATCGGCGCGGATGACCGGTACGAGGACTATCTGCGCCTGCGTCAGTCCCGGGATGACCCGGGCAGCGCGAATATCATCGTCCAGACCGGCTGCGATAATTTTTGTACATTTTGCATCGTGCCGTATACGCGCGGTCGGGAGATATCGCGCAGTATGGACGAGATCGAGGCGGAGGCACGCGAAGCCGTCGCATCCGGTGCGAAACAGATCATGCTGCTGGGACAAAACGTCAATAGCTACGGCAAGGAAACCCGCAAAAAACGATGGAATCCCGAGAGCCTGACATGGTGAGCCAGTGAGCAAAAGACGCCGTTTCGAGAGCTGCTGGACAGACTGGATGCGATCGACGGACTGGAGCGTATCCGCTACACGAGCAGCAATCCGCATGATATGACGCCGGATATTTTGGATGCTCCGTTTGATCTTTCCGGTGTATGCGAGTCGCTGCATTTCGCGCTGCAGTCCGGATCGGACGCAGTCCTACATCGCATGAATCGCAAACATACCTACGCCGATTTTCGCGCGCAGGTCCGGTATCTGCGCGAGCGTGATCCGTTTTTCGGTGTGACGACCGATATCATCGTCGGATTTCCGGGCGAGACAGAGGCAGAGTTTGCCCAGACTGTCCGGGCATTCGAGGAGTGCGAATTTGATTTTGCCTATATCGCGCGCTACTCCGAGCGACGCGGGACACTCGCGCAAAAGCAATATACCGACGATATCCCCGCAGATGAAAAAGCGCGACGATGGGATATCCTAAATAGTCTGCTAAAACACACCATCCAAAAGCGAAATGCGCTCATGATCGGACGCACAGAGCATGTCCTCATCGAGAAGATGAACGACACGACGGCATCGGGACGAACACGAAATTTCAAAGAGGTATTTTTCGAGGTGGGGGCGGACGTACGGATCGGCAGCCTCGTGCCGGTGAAGATCACTGCAGTAGACGGGTGGGTGCTCAGGGGAGAGCGGAGATAGGTGGTTTTTGTCCTGACTCTCGATAGGATACTGCTATGTCCTTTTTGGACGGATATTCTCAACGACTGTTTTGCTTCAGCTCTCATCCCTGCGTACGAGGAAGTATCCGATAATTTGCTCGTTTGCTCGCACAGCTGCAGTCTGCGCAAAGCCGCGATCGTCTCTCTCACAGAGAGTGTAAGTAAAAAACTGAGGAGTTCCCGGGATTCTTGCTGCTATCGCCGCATATACCGCCTCTCACTTTTTAGGTTTATAATGACTTCAGAAAAACCCGTGGGGGACTTGAGAGCACCTTTTTCGCATCTGTTTTTCACTGCCATTACATTTTGCAAACACTCTAAAATCATCCTGCAGAGACGGCATGTCATCGGCTTCCTCATGCGATCCAGATACTCAAGATACAGTTGCTCAATTTTGGGACATACGAGGACTGGTTCACTCTGCGAGATCCCCCTGCGTCGGTCGGATGATGACATAGCCACGCAGTTCTTTTCCAGGTTGTCGTGTGGCTGCTAGCAGTCTTCCCCCAGATCGTCGACACTCCTGCAGCGCTATTCCGAGGGGTCTGTTGATATTGATATTTGTGATGTATATTGCACGTATGATTCCAGGAGTCGGAAGTTTTAGGTTTGTTTGAATTGCTTGGCTGATATTACGAAAAGCAAACGGATTTTGTGGCACGATCTGCCTCCAGAGTTGTCTGGTGCTTGGCTTATTATCGGCTTTACGACCCTGAATTGGCTCTATAAATTCCGCTGCAGTTGGTGGATTTTCCTGTGATACCGTAGCGGCGACAGTATTACCCGTCGCTCTGCGGAGTCACGATGCGTTGGCGGTACCCGGCACATTGCCCCGAGTTTCTTTGGAGTACTCCAATGCTGCTACTTCACTCATGAGAGAGTTTATAGTAAAAATGTAAAATGCTAGTATTTACTAATGAAAAAAACACAAAAATCAAGTCTTTTTTTCATCAGGACACTTCTCTTTCCTTTTTGCGATTTTTCCCTATACTCGCTTTTTTCGTATATCATCACTGCTTTCTCATGTCCGATACCCGCCATCCCGAGTATGCATATCTCGATTTACTGCAGGAGATCCTGGATCACGGCGTCGAAAATATCGACCGCCGAAACAAAGACGGATCGCTGAGCGTTTTCGGACGACAGATTCGATTTGATCTTTCAGAGGGATTCCCACTCCTGACGACGAAAAAAGTCTACTGGAAAGGCGTGCTGCACGAGCTGTATTGGTTTCTGTCGGGACAGTCGAATATCAAATATCTGGTCGATCATAATGTCCACATCTGGGACGAGCCGCCGTATCGTCCCTATACCGTCGCCATGAGGCGCGGCGAGGTACCGGAAATGAGCCAGGATGAATTTATCAAAAAAATCAAAACCGACGATGAATTTGCCGAGAAATGGGGAAATCTCCCCCGCATCTACGGCGAGCTCTGGCGGCGCTGGCCGACGAAGCGTCCCGATCGGACGGTGGATCAGCTGCGGTGGGCGACACAGGAAATCGTGGATGATCCCTACGCTCGAAATGCGATCGTAAATAGCTGGAATCCGGAATACCTCTACGATATGGCGCTCCTGGACGAGGTATCGCAGTTCCCGATCTGTCACAATATGTATCAGCTCTCGGTGAAAAACGGCAAAGTCTCGCTCCAGCTGTATCAGCGCAGCGCCGATATGTTTTTGGGTGTACCGTTCAATATCGCCTCATACGCCCTGCTCGCCCATATCGTCGCGCGTGTGACGGGATATGAGGTCGGAGAATTCATCCATACATTTGGAGATGTGCATATCTACACAGATCATATCGACCAGGTGCGAGAGCAGCTGACTCGCGAGCCGTATCCGTTTCCGACTCTGTCTATCAGCCCAGAGGTGACGACTCTCGATATATTTCGTCCCGAGCATGTAAAGCTGGAAAACTATCAATCGCACCCGACGCTCAAATGAGAGCTCGCGATCGTCGGCGGCTATTTTGATAAAGACGGGGAGGGGAAAGACGGAACGTAACCAATATCATATCGATGCAGCTTCCAGAGTGTCCGTTTTGCATGCTGGCTCGCGGCGAATGGCGTCCGGGCATCTCGTCGCAGGAGCATGGTTTTATATCCAAAAGCCCTATATGCAGCGACGAGTGCTCGCGACATTTGAGAAACAGTGGATACTGCCGTATACTCGCGTGTCGGTCGCATCACGTCCGGAGACGTTTGATCAGTATATAGCACGTATGGACGGGGACATGGAGCGACTCGTACATATACTGGTCGGTGATGTAGATCGCATGGCTCAATACGCACAGCTCGGCTATCAGTCTGATCAGTGACCGCTTTCAAAACAGGTTGACCGGGCGCTACAAAGCCTTATAGTGGAGGGGTATACGCACCGAATGCTCTAAATATGATCTCCCTCATCGTCGCCATGGATGCAAATCACCTCATCGGATCCGGGGGTGATCTGCCGTGGCACCTGAGCGAAGACCTGAAACGATTCAAAAAGCTGACGACCGGCAATGTCGTCATCATGGGAAGAAAGACCTACGACTCTATCGAGGCGCGTCTCGGCGGTCCGCTCCCCGATCGTATCAGCATCGTCATCACCGGAAATCCCGAGTGGCGGCGCGACGGTGTCGTCGTCTCGCATTCTCTTTCGACGGCGGTGGGACATGCGCGACTCTTTGGTGAGCGTGAGATTTTCATCATCGGCGGTGCCCGCGTCTATGCCGAATCACTCCGAGAAAAAATCCCCGACAGACTCTATATCACCCGTGTAGAGGGCGAGTATACGGGTGATACGTGGTTTCCAGAGATACCGGACGGGTACGCACTGACGGAGTCTGAAGCCGGAACGCAAGCGACGTACGAAGTATGGGAGCGAAAATCGTAGCTTGCGCTTTCGGATATTTTCGAGATTTACTTGTCGGCGGACGGAGCGTGTGCAGATGAAACCAAGACGAATGAAACTCACAGCTCTCCCGTATCACGAAAAAACTCTTGGTTGATAGACAGAGAGCCATCGTAATTGCGTCTGTTTTTCACCGGGTTTCTGTAGATGCACGATGCTGAAATTCCGATCGAAAGAATGAGTCTCTTCGAATAAATTGGCAGTATTCCTCCCAACCCCCCCCCTCTCTCTCTCCCGGCTGGGGAATGAAGTTTTTCAGAAATCCTCTTTGGATGAGATAACAGCAGGAAACATATGAAATCACACCGACAAAGCAATTGTATCTATATATGCTGCAATCATCACAGTATTCTTATTATCAAGCTATCATCCCCGAAAATATTTTCATAAACAACGTACATGAAGACACTATCCGAATATATACAGAACACCAAGCAAAAGAAAATTCTAAACAAGCAAAGCTGGTACTATAGTCGCACAAGCGACTACGAAAGCTCCCGGTCGGTAGACGGGGATTGTTTACAAATTCTTCCGACTAAAGCGTTTCTCTCTTGTTTGCGCTCACCCCTAATCATCTCGCATCAAAATCGGATCCAGCACCGCCCTCACCGTATCAAACACCTCGTCGGGCGTCCGTGATGCGTCGACCGTGTGGACGTCCCATCCTCGCGCGCGCCATCCGTCGAGCAGGGGGAGCGTATCGCGTTTTGACCACTCGATACGATTTCGGATTGCCTCCGGTGTGTCGTCATCGCGCGTGATGAGCGTATTTCCGGTTTTTGGATTTGTCTCGATACCAGGTCCAAACACCTCTTTGGTCACGGGATCGATCTTTCTGCCAAGCAGTCGTGTGATTGCCGTTTCTTCGTCGATATCGAAAAAGAGTACGGTCATGTGTCCGATGACCGGTCAGATTTTCTCATCTTGCTCGGCGGAGCGTATGAGCGAGTCAAACAATGCTGATTTTCACTGATGTACATGCAAAAACTCCTGCAGTACCGTCACGACGACGTCCGTCGGGACGAGCTTTCCGGCATTGAGGATTTCCCGGGTTTCCCGAGCCCGATCCGAGCTGCCCTCGGCAAATCGCCGCAGCGCTGCCCCGGTCTCGAAAAAAGCGAGATCGTAGCGCTCGAGGATGCGACTCGCCTGCGTCCCCTTGCCGCTTCACTGGATGCCGGTCAGGAGGATATTCATAATAAAAAGATTGATATCACAAGGACCCCCGAGGGAATAAGCCGGATTCTGTATATCGATACGCATCTATCTGGGATCCCGATCACTCGGAACCTCGAGCGAGGTATGCGCGGCTCGCGCTCCCGGAGGCGGGATATTGCGCGACGCGCACCATTCCTCTTGCACCGCATAGGGTTTACCGGCGTCCGTCTGGACGCTCCCGGGTAGGGCATGCCCACCCCGGGACTTTTCACCTTTTTTCCCGAAAAAAGCCGGGAAGAGTATCGTCTCTGTGGCACTTGCCGTATCGCGTCCTTGGTCATGCGACGCGACCGCGGGCGTTACCCGCTATGCTTGCCTCCGCGGTGTCCGGACTTTCCTCCCGCCGTTGGCGGGCGCGTACCTGCCTTGGGGGATATTGATTATATGCAGGGATGCAGGAAATGCAAGCAAAGTGCTGCATCGTTCTGAAAAAAAGAGATGGAGAGACGAAGTAATTGACTTTCATATATAAATATATATAAATATCAAATACCCCATGAAATTTTTTCTATCATGATGAGCGCTCCGACTTCAGAGCTTGCTCTTCCCGATTTTCCAGCGCCTACCCGACTCGGAAAGATACTATCGAATCCCTCCCATTTCCCAGCCCAGGAGATTCGGGGTGCGGTAGGGGCTCATGTACATCCTGGAGCATTTATTATAAAAGAGCGTTTTTGTCATCATGTTGCCATGTTTTTACATGCGCGATTTTCTTCAGACGAGCGAGCCGTGCCGATTACCCCGCTTCGTGCATGGCGCACCGGACGACCGCGTCCGCATGCAGTATATCGTATTCAGACATTTCTCCACCATCCTATTTTTACACTGCCGGGATGTGCGCCGCGCTCGTCGGAGTCTCACTATCTAGTACAGATCGCCCGAATGCTCGAGACGATCGATCGCTGGCGCAGCGGTATATTTGTATCGAAAAACTGGACAGAGGGAGAAGAGACCAATCTCGATCATGTGATCAGGATATGCGACCGAATATGGGAACGACAGGAGGAAATCGTGAAAATATTTTCTGGCATAGAGTGTTCGCTCAGAGACTTTGTACTCACATGCATCCTCCACGATCTCCCGGAGTATTTTGACGGAGATGTGGCAAAGGATCGTTTCTCTTCAGCGCCAGACGAATCTGCGCGACGTGCGCTCAAACAAAGAAAGGAAGATGACGAACGTCGTGCGATCGAGATTATTTTTTCGCGAGATCGTCCGATCATCCGGTACGCACGGAATCTTTTGGACTCTTATAATGCAAACAAGCCCTCAAAGACTGCTTTTGATTCGGTGAATACCAAACATCTCCTCCCGTTTCTCGTCAAATTTTTTGATCTCATTCAGGGTTCGATGCATGGCTTGACGCATGTTTTTCCCCAGTATATCGATACCCATAAAGAGCTGCTGCAAAATCATGTGCAGATGGTGAGACAGGAAATTGACGATGTGATACAAAAACTTCTTGCGATTCCTCTTGAACCGGAGTCGCATCAAGCGCTTAAAAATCTGATCCAGGCGGAACTCGAAATGATCGCATCAATCAATGCGGCGAAAGAGATCTGATGAAATACCGAAATTCCAATTACCCAATTGTAACAATCCGCCCAAATCCCCGCACGATCGCCGGAAACTCCGCATCGTCCTCACCGTACAGCTCTCGCGCCTCATCCAGCGTCACCCAGCGATACGCCTGCAGCGCGTTCGGATCGAGGGTGATAGCATCCGGATCGAGCATCCTCGCGAGGAAAATGATCTCCACGGAGTGTGTCTCACGGTCCCTCATATACGTAAAGGCGTGGATCGGCTCGCCGATCTCGACCTCTGCACCGAGCTCCTCGCGGATCTCGCGCGCGAGTCCCTGCTCCAGTGTCTCGCCGTGCTCGATATGTCCGCCCACCAGCTCCCACTGATTCGGCAGAAATGTTTTGTGTGCAGCGCGCTGGACGGCGAGCATTTTTCCATCGTGATGGATGAAAGCGCAGGCGGTGATTTTTTGTGTGGGCATGGGGAAAATTATATATCGGACTTGCAATATACTCGCATACTCTGCGAAAGCCATGACGGCGCGGACTCTGAAAAGCTCGCAAACTCGGGCGCAAATGCATCGGGATCATCACATGATCCGATCATCATGCAGATGCTATCACCTCCGTCGTCGAGCGCGAAAAGCTGACTCCCGCACTTCGGGCAAAATCCGCGCTGCGCCGACTGGCTGGATCGATAGAGTGTCGGACGTGTCTCGCCCATATATGCGACAGACTGCCGCGGAAAGCTGACCCATGCCGTGACGGGTGCGCCGCTCGCGCGCTGACACATACGACAAAAGCAGAGATGCGGGTCGACAGGATCACCGTCTATGGTATAGCGCACCGCACCGCAGAGACATCCGCCGGTGAATGTTGGCATGTGGCGAGCTGCTAGTATAAAACAGTAGCTCCGGAGAATGAACTCGCGATATGCTCTCCTTGAGAGCATTATACTATAGCGATGCTCTAAAACAACCGCATCACCGGATTTTCCTGCAGCTGCACCACGTCTCGTCGCACGAGCTCGACAAAACATTTCAGTGTCGCCTCGACGTCGACCATCGCGTCGTGCGCTCCTGAAAATCGCTCACCGAAGAGATGCAGATACAGCTCATTGAGTTTCGGCGGTTTGTACGAAAATCCGCGCCCCGCAAGCTGGCAATGCTGTGTGGAGGAGAGCATGGTGCAGACGCGCTTCATCGGCTGGTACTCTCCGTCGCGTCCCAGACGCGCGAGCTCTGATCGGATGATGAGCTCGTCAAATTCCAGATTGTGTCCGGCGACGGTGTCCGATGCATTCAGATACCAGAGCCAGCGGGTGATTTTTTCGGCGACGGGCAGCTCGTTTTCCACGTCTCGATCATAGATCCCATGCACGCTCGATGCGACAAACGGGATGGAAATCGGCGGTTTTACGAGCTCGTTTATCCGCTCGATCTCGGTGTGTGTGCCGTCGTCGTGGATCTGGGCGAGGATCCCGGCAAACTGAATGACGTGCGGCTGCGCATCGACATCCGCATCACGGATGGGCAGTCCGGTGGTCTCCGTGTCAAATACAAAGGCTTTCATGCTGATGGTGTCGTGACGGACGAAATCGGCGAAGAGCGAGTAGTATGGGGAAAATCGTAAAAAAAGCAAATACTTCCCGAAAAAGGAACAGTCTCTATTGAGAGTTTCTATCATGCGCAAAATGCGCTTCTTCAACACGCTTGAAGTCTGAAATCCGCCCGCTCCGTCGCGCTATTGGGAGACCTTTTGGTACTTATTCGATTTATAAGCTGTTGTTTTTACCACCAATTCAGTTTACAGACTGCTCGAGAGGATAGTGATCAGAATGGAATTTTCGAACGACTTTCTGATTTTATTGAAACTAAACTGGAGAATTTACCGGGGAAACGTGTCTGTACGCGATGCGTATGGCGAGTAGAGTTTCGAGCATTTGACACCTGCGAGCGCGATTTTCCTATCGTATCGCGTACTCGATGTCCAGACGGTAGAGTATCTCTACGACAGTATCTTCGCCGCTCTGCACGCGCATGAGGATGAAATCCTCCAGTCGGTCGTAGACGAGCTCGGCGTCCGAGTCCGAGACCGCGATGATATGCCCCCTCTCGTCAAATCCTACGATCGCCGTGCCGTCCGATCGCACCAGAAATCCGCCGTCCGGGAGCACCGGAGCATCAGAATCATTTGGCTCGTAGCGAAATGCCGGATCCATGACGCGCAGGTATGCTCCGTCCGTCGAGACCGCCGAGAAATCCGCGATGGGTATGATGCGCGTCCCCGCCGGCAGTCCGAATGTCTGGCGGTATACGACTATACCGCTCTCGTCCGAGAGCTCCAGGCGCATGTCCCGCTCTCCATCGCGTGCGAGGGCTCTGATAGTGTAGCCGCCGCCGTTTACGAGCTCTAGGAGCCCGGTTTTGAAATTGACAGCTGCGATCGTCTCGCCGTCACGGGATATGAGCGCTCCGCCGGAGCCGGACTCGGTATATTCGTAGCGTCCGCCCGTGCCGGTGTGTACTGCCTCTTCTTCTGGATCGACCTTCGTGATAAATCCATTTCGCAAGCGCAAGAGATCAACGGGCATGTCCTCCAGTGACTCGTCGAGACGTCATACGACAGTAGACTCGCCGTCGTAGCCCTCGATGATCGGTGTCGGAGCATAGACCGACAGAGTCATGTCTTTCGTTGCGATGTTTCCGGCATCGTCCTCTACGAAGAGACGGACGGTTTTTTCCATGATCTCATCATAGGGAGTGAAATCAATCTGAAGCGTCGGCATACCGTCCTCATCTATGCGCGTGGTTGCGCCGTACGATAGATTTTCCTCGAGCGAATCACTCAGCGAATCATTGTCGTTTTTCGGATTGCCGTCGCCGTCCGAATCCGCATCCAGATCCATATCGAGCCAGAGACGCGTGATCGTCCCCAGATCGGTGATTTTTCCCTGCAGATCGAGTGTATATGGCTGATACACGGGAATGCGGATCCGACTGCCTGCGAGAATGGACGGCGCAGTGGCATCCGCCGCAGTCTGGGGCGAGAGAAGCGTCTGCGACGCCCACGTACCGAGCTCACCCGATTTGTCGAATGCCGCAAGTCGCGCGTAGAAAAGACCATTTGGTCGATCCAGGCTGATGCTATAGTCCCCGTCCCGTTCGCCGAGATCGTACATTTCGTACTCGCTCGGCGTGTCCAGGATCAGTCGTCCGTCATCGAAGTACTCCAGAAATATGCGTCCCCCCTCGGGTACGGAGAGTCGTACGTCCGGTACGATCGGCATGTCCGAGAGCTCGTCCGGTCCGAGCATGATCCCATCACGAAGCGACTCTGAGAGAAGTACAAGTCGCCCCGTCGAGACCGATACCTGCGTCGTGGCGGAAAATTCGATCCAGGCGTTTGGTGCGAGTGTGACGGTTTCGGATGCTGTTTGCGTGCTGCGGAGGTATGAAATCTCCGCTCCTCCTCCTCCCGCATAGACGCGGCTTCCGGCGCGGATGGTGATGGTCTCCCCTGGATTTACGAATTCCAGACTCAATCCCCGCATGCGAATGTCGCCGACCGATGAGCGCACTCGGGCGGGAGCGCGTCCGATGATGGCACCGGTACGCGTACTGTCGGTGACGAGGGCGCTATCGTCACGCGTGACGAGATCCACGTACTGTCGCGCGGTGGCGGGCGTGATGGATCGCGGCGTCTCGCCGGATTTTACCCGATCAAATCGATCGACGTAGTCGTACATCTCGAGCCGGTATCGCTGCTCCTCTCGGATATCGGCAGCGTCAAAAGAAGCATTGATCCGTCCTGTCGTGGCAAAATCCTCCGAGAAATTTTCCGGTGCGCCTGCGGCGACCGGGTCGTCCGCATCGATGCCGAGAAATGCCGAAAGATCGCGCGTGCGCGGTGCATCCGTGATATGCCGGGACTCGGGAGTATTCGTATGATTCGTTTTGAGGTAGGTGATATTGTTCATCGTGTAGATGAGATCCCGATCACCATCATCGTCGATGTCGAGCTCGCGCGCCTTTTCGCGTCCGGTCAGCAGCTCTGTATAATTAAAGAGTCTCGTCTGATTTCCCCCTGCGTCGAGGTAGTAGATACCCTCGTAGTTGTAGCGGTAGCTGTCTGCGATATCGTATGTACCGGATGCACTGCTCGTATCCGCCGCGAGTGAAAATGATGCGGACGAGGCGGTATCCCCGAGTGCGAGGGCTCATGATGTGTTGCGTCACTTCCCAGCCTCATGGAGTTGCGAGAGTGCTTTCGTGCGCATCTGCGAAAGCTCTCGCATCATGGGGTCGGTCGAGGGATCGAGGATACGGGACAGCGGGTCGGCGATGCGATCATTGAGGGCTCTCAGTTCGCCCTCGATTGCCTGTTTTCGCAGTTCGTCTTCAGCCTGCGTATTTGCGATGATCGTGATGAGGTGGGGTAGATCCCTTTGGATAAACGATAGTTCGCTGAGCGAATGTTCTTTTTGGATAATCTTTCGAAGCTCCGCCATCCGCTCGTTGTTTCGGCGCATGTCCTCCCTGATATACGATTTGAGCACGTCAAACTTTTGACGCTGCGTCTGCTGGAGCTCGGCGGTGATCTCGTCCGCGTCCCCGCTGCCGGCGGATACCGCCGCCTCAAATCGAGCGGCAATATCCGGTGCGATCGTTTTCAGCGCTGGAATCTGCGCCGCCATCTCGTCCGAGAGCTCCGAGACCGAGAGCATGCGTTCGGATTCGGACTGCATACCCGCAGCCAGCCGATGCAGCGATCCCGATGCGAAATGCGCGATCGCGCCCAGACGCTCACGCATATACTCGTGCGTCGGCGCAAATCCCTCCAGACCCTCGAGTGCTTCCGGCAGCTCGCCCACGTCTTCCAGACCGCGCACCTCGCCGGTGGAGGCGTCGATCTCTATATCCTCCGGGATCGTGCCACTAAAGTCGAGATCCAAGAGCTTTACATGGCTCGTCGCATTCGAGAGATTTGCCGTGAAAGTATTGAATGGTTTCATCGTGGAGCTCGCCATCTCTATGATAAAATCAAGCTCGAACTCCAGATTGACGTACGTCGTCACTTTTATCGCGTCGATAAAGCTCATCGAAAACTGCGGAAACTCCAAAAACAGAAAGTCGATCGGCAGCGTCCCCTGTCGCTCCGTGAGCTGTGCGATCAGATCACCGACGCGCCACTCTGGCGCAAACGGATTGGTGCGTAAAATACAGATAATAAGCGCGATGAGCCGCAGGATCTGCAGTGCCATCTCTATGATACCAAAGAGCGCAGGAATCGTCGGGGGAGGCGGCAAGCTCGGAAGCTCTGGCAGCGGCAAGCTCGGAATGTCTGGCAGAGATGGGAGCGGTGGAATTTTCGGGAGGAGGGGGAGTACGGGGAGCGCGAGCGTGAGCGTGGGGACATCCGGGAGATCGAGCTCCGGCAGAGCGGGGAGGACCAGCGGCGTCACATCAAAATCAAACTCCGGTATCGGGACCACGAGTCCCGCACGGATATTATGCAGATCCAGGATGATATCGGGCCATTTCGGAAAGATGATGATGGGCAGATCGGGAATCACCATCGAGAGCAGCTTGATGAGAAAATGCTTTAGATCCCATCGCTCGTTTCGGCAGACGCCGCAGTTTGCATCAAACTCTACGAAGATATCAATGATGAGCTGCCACCCCTCCAGGATCGCGCGTATCAGGATATACAGCTCCACCCACGCACGGAATCGCGCGGCGTTTTCCGCGAGCCAACCTCCGAGGAAAAACTCGATCGCCTCGATATTGCAGAGGATTTGCTCGGCGTAGATTTCTTTGTACTCCAGGTATCGCAGGAGCTTTTCCGGAAATTCTTTATACTCCTTGAGTGTCTGGATATTTGCGCGCAGACTCTGCAGGAGTGCTCCTGCCTCGATATTGACTTTTTCCAGGGCGCCCTCTTCTGTCCCGAGTTGTTCCCAGTTTTCCACTGTCTCGTCAAATTCCGCTTCCCACTGCTTGAGCGTCGCCTCGGCGTCCAGGATCCATTTTTCTATATCCTCCGGAGGGATCCAGGGGATGCGCACATGTACGGTTTCCGGCTCTATGGAGAGTAGCGGGAGATTGGAGAGAAATTCATACGCCGCTTTGATGCCCGAGATATTGCGACCGATAGTATTGATATTGTCGCTTTGTCATGCGAGAAAACTGTTTATCTCTCCTTCGACTGCCTCCACTTCTTCAAATCCCGTATCGGTGTCGAATGTCGGATCGATATCCTCGTATTCCGCTGCTGCGTCATCGTATGCTTGCTCGATTTTGTCTGTGAATCCGACCCATCCGCTCGTCTCAAACAGTGAAAAGTCAGGAAGAATTATATACAGTGTGGGGAGAGAGGTGAGCTTGTTTATGATCTCCTCCAGCTGTCGGGTCACCCACTCCATGAGAAAATCGGGAAATGCCGGGATGCGATCGAGCGAGATTTTGACGACATTTTCAAAATCAAAATCCTGTAGCGCGTCCGTATCGATCTCGACCTCGAGATTTGGATCGCCTCCGCCTCCCGGGAGACCCGAGCTGATGAGCGGCTGTCCACTGGTAAAATCGCTCGACGTCCCCCTCGTGATATCGGCTCAGAGTGAGCTGAGGACCGAGCTGTCTCCCGATATGTATGCCATCATGCGCTCCTGAAACGATTGGCGCTCCTCCGGAGTGGCGGCGTAGCCGATCCGCTGGCTCTGGGGTGTGCATGATCCGGCATTGGTATAGTGTCCGGGGGCGGTGTATGACCACTCTCCGACGTCGCCGTCCGATCCGTCCGCCTCGCAGTTCCAGAGGGGGCGGGCGGCGACTACGCAGTTTCCGCCCGGGACGAGCGGCGAGACTCCCGGAGGAGGGACGCGTCCGACGATCGCCGACGGTCCTCCGAAGCATGCTGCGACCCCGACCCCGAGCGTGAGTGTCGGAGTGATATAGAGCCGAAACACATTCGTAGGACTCAGCGTCCCCAGAAATCCTCCGGCTCCGGTGCCTCCACAGACCGGAAATGGCAGCTGTACGAGTGGCGGCCATACTCCCGGGAGACACAGTGGTCAGAGTCCGACCCAGTTGATCCCGGAAAATATCGGGATACCGGTCGACGGGTCGAGGATGCCCGCCGGAAATCCAAAGATGGTCGGTGCCGATCCCGGCGCGAGCGGAGCCCAGTTTAGGGGCATGGAGAGACAGGATCCACCACCAAATCCGCAGCCGAGTCCTTCGACGATATTATTGACCGAGGCGATCATGCTGTCCACATCGGCGCTGCTCATGCCCAGTACATCGACAGAATCCGAGTCCTCGTCATACACCAAAAGATCGGCGGAGTTTTGCGTTCACGAAGCAAAGACATATTCGTTTGACTGATACTCGTCCAGTGCTTCTTCGGCGTACTCGGCAAAAGCGTCGAGGTCTTCTTCGGAGATATCTCCATCCGAATCGGAGAATGCCTCGGCAATATCGGGAATACCGTTTTGATCGGCATCGACCAGATCCTCCGTGACGGGACTCGGGAGACTTGCCGGCTCTGCGACGTCCAGGGTTTCCGTCGCATAGGTACGGGGATACGGCTCGGTGGAGTGCCATGCGGTGTATGATTCGCCGCAGACGTTATTGGCGCGTACGGCGATCTCGCCGTGGCCGGCATCAGACCCCAGATCGCCCACGAGGACTTCTCCATAGGCGATGGGTCGGGATTCGAGCGTGTAGGAAAACTCCGCCGACGCCCCTGCGGGCAGCTCTCCGACGTCGACCGAGAGATCGTACTCGCCCTGTACGAGCGGATCATAGGAAAGTGTCGTTTCTTCGCCATTTGACTGGATGAGGCTGACCTGCGCGGTATCCGGCAGATCAAAGACATTTTTT
Organism: Candidatus Altimarinota bacterium; assembly: GCA_028277205.1. Taxonomy (GTDB): domain Bacteria; phylum Patescibacteriota; class Gracilibacteria; order BD1-5; family UBA2023; genus JANQGT01. The sequence goes on along the minus strand of JANQGT010000004.1, from coordinate 10,603 downwards.
TCATAGCTGTCGAGGTATTCGACGTTTGTGCGATTTTCATCGCCCGTATTCGTGAGGCGTACGGTGACGTCCACGATGTCGTCTGTCTGGAGTGTGTCACCGTTTCTGTCGGTGTAGGTTTTTTCGACGCGGAGATTTTCTCCCTCGGCGTATTCGGATCGGATATACGTACGGCTCTCTATCGTACGCTTTGGCACCAGGAAATCCGTCGTACCTCCCATGGCTTCGATACTCGCCATGCCCGCGCTCACGCTCTCGGCGATATCCTCTCGCGGTGCTCCCGAGTCGTCCGTACCCGCCGAGCCTGCGATATCCGCGGTCGTGGGGACGGACTCGATCTGCGAGAGGGTCTGTCGCGTCTCGGTATAGTAGATCTGAGCATCGACGAGACGTCGCGCCGTCGCCTCGTCCATTCATCCGCTGACGTCGGTCTCGGTACTCAGCCGGAGTGCCTCCGACTCTACCAAAAAGTCCCGCTGCTCGGTAGGGGTGATCTGCCGCAGTCCGTCGAAATACACGGCGCCCTCGGTCGAGCGTGTCTTTCCGGTGATGCGCACACCAAATCCCGAGTCGATGAGCTTTTTATCAAAGCGACCGTCGGCGCGACCGTAGAGGATATTGAGCTCTCCCGCCTCGTCTACTGTCACGATGTCGGTATATCCGTCCACGTCCATGTCGTAGGTCTGCAGCTGCATGACGCCCACGTCAAATCGTCTGGGCGCACTGGCGCCCTCATCAAATACGAGCAGTGGTCTGCGCTCGAATTTTCCCCGGGTGTTTTCAAGCAGAAATATGACATGATCCTCGTCTGCCATGACGATGTCGTCGTAGCCGTCACCGCGAAAATCCCCCGTATCTTTTCGGCGTCTGCCTGCGTCCGCGACGGAGGCGAGGTATCCCATATCCCGGTATTTTCCGCCGGTATTGGCGAGCAGGCGGATAGCTCCATTGGTCGAAAATACGGCAATGTCCGGGGCATCGTCTCCATTGAAGTCAAGTGGAATCGACGCCTCGGTGATATCCGCACTGTTATTGTACAGGCGCTTTCCGATTCCCTGATCAAATTTTTTTGCATCCGCACGTACCGGCAGCGATATGGTGGGATCGCCGATCGTGATGCCGAGATAGCTTTGGTATGCGCGTGTCGCATCACCGAGAGACGTGCCGCCGCTCGTGAACTCGAGTAAAAATGTATTGTCCCCCTCCCAGCCGATACCGGTACGCTCGGTGGCGTACTCCAGTCCCGACTGAAACGGACCGGCTTTTTTCCGGTCGATATCGTCGGCGCCTCCGGTATCCGCTCGGTAAAACCGGATTCCTTTCTCGGCTTTCGAAGAATTTCCGGCATAGATATACTCGTACCCGTATCGGGCGGATATATCCGAAAACGACAGCTCGGCGCTCTGATCCGCGACGCGCATCCGGGAAAACCGGTACGCGAGGTATCAGACCGGAGTACGATTGACGAAAACCCGGATTCCGAGAAAATTTCCCGGGGCGCTCGGATCGATCTCAAATCGTGTCGTCGGCGCTCGGTCGATCACACCGGTTTCATCGACGGAAAATATCCGGGTGTCTCCCATCGACAGCGACATCACGCCGTCCACGGTTTCGACGCGCGACCCTCTGGCGAGGGATGCCGCCAGAATGTACGACTCCGCATCCGCCGGGATACCGCATGCCTCCACCGCATTTGATCGGGGCTGATCGCAGGCGACGAGTACTGCCCTGCTCATGCTGATATCGGCGCGCGCTATGCGCTCTCGTGTGACGGAGTCATAAAAATCAAGCGAGGTCGCACCGTCCCGCTCGACGATACTCGCCTCCAGTCCTACAGCCAGACTGCCATTGCCGGATTCGTACTGTCATGCCGAGGTAAAAGAAAACATCTCATCGCGCGAGTACGGACGCCCCAGGAGCGTGGAGACGGCGAGGGCGCGCGAATCCGCATCAAATACCGCCTCCCCCGCGAGATATCCCGGTACGGTGATATTGCCGTAGTCGGCGCCCGCCATCACCGAAAAAAGCGCATTGTAATGGTTGCCGCGGATTTTTTCGCCGTCATAGTGATAGTACGAATCAAATCGCACCGCGTCCGCTCCGAGACCGCTGATCGTGAGAGTCGCAGCATCCGAGCCGGACGCCCGTCCCGTGACGGTAAAGCTCTGGGTGGAGAGGTCCGGCGTCGTACGCGCGCTGATATACGCTGTCCCCGGCAGACTCGTCGCGATCGCGTTCATCCGGGCTCGTCATTGCTCAAACTGTCGTCTTGCGCTGCTCGCATTTCCCTCGAGGCGGACGAATTTTTGATATTGCTCCTCGATGAAAAACTCGGCGGACATGGGACGGTGATTCCATGCCAGATTTCCATAGCGGTCATAGAGGGTGGCGGTGATCGCATTCGATGTGCCAAACTCCGCTTCAACAGCATCCTTTTCGAGTGAGAGTGCGATCTCCATCGCCGCGTCCGGCAGGACGGTCAGCGTATTTCACGAGATCTGCGAGACGCCCGGCAGCGCGATGCTCGCCGAAATGTCATTTCCCGCGACGTATCCCGGTGTGAATGTGACGGATTGCCGGTTTTCTCCGTCGACGATCTGGACATACGCGGGATGAAATTGTCCTGATACCGAGGGAAAATCGAGCGCCACCACGCCATTGTACCCTCTGAGAGTCGCGCCGTCCTCGTCCGTCACACGCAGTGCGACGGCGTGGGGACTGCCTCACGCGGTGATGCGATCACTGTTTTCCACCTGTACGGACAGCCGCGCAAAGTCGGTCGTCTCTATCGAAGTAATGGGGGTTTCGACAGCTTCGTCTACGATGCGAAATTTGAAACTCGTCTCGCCGATCTCGTCCGATCGCAGCTCGTAGGTGGTATATCCCTCGAAGCTCGTGCGCTCAAGCGTCTCGACCGGATTTCCGTCTTGGTCGACGAATCGTCCCGGTCCGCCCACGATCTCGCCCCGTATGGTCAAAAATTCGCTATTGACGATATTTCCAAATACATCACGCGGCTGGATGAGGATATACACGCTCTCGTCCGGCGTATGGACGCTCGTCGAGGGAGTGACGTCGAGCTGACTCGGCGGGGCGGGCAGCACGGTAAAAGTATGCTCGACGCGCAAGCCGTCCGCATCGAAAAATTCGAATCGGTAGGATCCGGCGGTGCGCAGGATGGGATCGCCAAATTGCAGGACGGATCCCTCGATATCCCGAGATCCCTCAAAGATCGGACGATCCGCCGCGTCATACAGGCGATACCGCAGTCCGCCCGAGAGCTCTACGGGACTGCCGTGACTGTCAAGCCGTGAAATATCAAATCGAACACCGTACGGATTTCCCGCGATAAAATGCGTCCCGATCTCATAATCACTGTCATCGTCGGTGCGTACCGACTCTGTCACCTGGAGTCTGTCGGCGCGTACGCGTACCGTGACGGGATTTGACAGCGTGGTAAATACGGTCTCGCCCTGGGCATTTTCTCCGTTTACGCGCGCCTGAAATGTGATGTCGCTATCCCGATTTTTCGTAGAAAATGCGTACCCGGCGCGCCCCTGTGTGACGGGCACCTCGGCACTCGCAAACTGTACGTACGGCTCCAGATTTTCCGGATCGTCGAGTGTTTCGTCGCTACTGTCGTAGACGATTTCGCGTTCGCCGTTCTCGATATCGACGACCCGATCGACCGAAAACTCGACCCGGGAAAATGAATCATAGGCGAGTGCTTCTCATGCTTCGGAGAGCATGACCGCGGACAGCTCTCCGCTCGTGGAGTGCGAGAGTGTGACGGCATCGGACGAGAGGTCTATCGAGCCGTAGCGTACCGCTTCGCGGGCGTCCAAAATGCCATTCGCATCTCCGTCGCCCACCGGACCGCTAAAGTCATTTTCAAAGTCATCACGAAAATAGTCAAGCAACGACGTCTCCGAGCAGCTTCCCGCCGAGATGGTCGGCGGGAGGATCGTCCCGAGCCAGCAAAATATCGCCGGAAGCCATTCCCATATCGGCACACCCTCGGGCGGTCCGCACTCAAACTGAGCGCTTCATCCGCCGCTTCATGCGCCGCTTCATGCGCTTGTGCCGACTCATCGTATAGTTCTATTGCCCACTCATACTCATACGTTGCTTGCGTCGCGGGCGCTGCGATATTCGTTTGCGCTTTGCATGATTCCCGCGATGCTCGCGGGCGGCTCGGATGTCGTCTCGGGATCGACTTTTACATACATTGCCTCGGCTTCTCCCGTGCTGATGAGGGACGCGATTTCGTAGTCCTCTTTATGATCAGAGATCGCGTCATCCTGAATCGCGTCTTCATTGAGTTGCTTTTCCAGTGCGAAAGCGTACTTTGCCGTGATATTGTCGAGATTGTTCCACAGGACGCTTTCGGTGATAGTGTCCAGGACTTCCGGTGTGGACTCGAGTCTCGCCGTGAGGTCGATATCGCCCGGGGAGCCTGGGATTGCATTGAGACTCGCACTCGTCTGATCCAGCAGCTCTATCACTTTCGTGCGTGCGAAGTCCAGATTGAGATTCGAGAGATCATCGATATCGATACGAAAAAAATTCGGATAGACGATTTTTGCGTAGTCTCCGTTTGCATCCAGAAAATCGACGTACCGATCCCGATCGATGGGGATGGACGGCGTGACCAGATTTCAGGCGATGACCGAAAGCTCCGAGTCGGTGGGCGATTTGTGTTCCAGGACGGATGACACACTTCGAAATTCAAATGTCCGCTTGATTTGCGTGGTGGTGGTTTCGTCTTGCGTAGACGTGGTACATGCGGCGCCTTGCTGTTTCACAGTCGAGGCGTCCAGGATGACCGTGTCGATGACGCACGGTCATGCATCCGCGCTCATCACGGATTCATAGCTGGGCGGAGCCATCGTCCGGATCTCGGAGATACAGCTCAGACGTCCTCCTCCGGTCTCCTCCGGGTAGTATGTCGTCGTGGTCTGTCCGGCACTGCTGTCGTCCGAGGATGAGGACGACGAGGTTTGCGTATAGGGCTGGAGCACCATCGCCCCGTCGTAGCAGTCAAACGGCGATGCTACTCGGATCGGTGCTGTAGTGTTTTGCAGATTTTCGTCCGGCGGCGGAGCGATCACGACACCCGATCCGCTCGATGCCGCATTCATGCCGGAGCCCGAGACCGTCGGTGCATGTCCCGCGCTCGGATCCGTCTCGAGCGGTGCTACGAAGGGAATCTCTCGAGAACCCCTGAGATCGAAAGCGGGTCTTATGAATCACTTATTGGTACGCTCCCGCAGCTTCATGTCAAAATCTCCCCCAGCTATGGAGGTCATGTCGAGATTGAGGGGAGATCCTCCTCACCAGTAGACCATCGTCTTCGCTTCTCCTTCAGCGAAACATTGTCCCTCGGGCAAATCCTCGAAAAGAAGATCGGCATCTTCTTGAGAGTGCAGCACATTGAATCCTCGATTTGCCTCCACGACCAGCGAGCTTCCGCGAGCGATGCTGCAGTGTTTTGGATGAGTGACGGTATCGGCGCGCCGTCCGTAGAGATAGTTTTGATATGAATACTCGGCTTTTTGCGTTCGGGTCGTTGTTTGTCCTCCGCTTGTTCATCCACTGCTCGCTCATCCGCCGCTCGTTCATCCTGTGGCTGCTCATCATCCGCCGCTCGTTCATCCTGTGGCTGCTCATCATCCGCCGCCTGTTCATCCACTGCTCGCTCATCCGCCGCTCGTTCATCCACTGTTCGTAGTTCACGTGCTGGTGATCGTGATGTCGACATCGTATCTCGTGGGAATGTAGAGGGGCGTCGCGATGGATTTTTCGATGATCGAGTCGATCATGTCCTCGACACTGGTGTTGCCGGATCGCAGTATTTCCCGGATGAGTTCGTCCTGCTTTGCCACCAGTACGCTCGCGATATCTACGCGCACATTTTCGGTCGCGCCGTATCGTCCCGTATTTCTGGCGTATCAGAGCAGATCGCCGATGTATGTCGGATTGAGGATGCCGTAAAACGGCTCGACTGTTTTGTCGATGACGCGCCTGCTCTGGACATCCGGCATCGCGGAAAATCTCATTCCCGAATCCACATCTGACCCGGAGAGTCCCTGCGCCGCGAGGAGCTCCTGGATACGCGCATCCGTCCCACCGAGCATCGTCGTCATGTTTGACTGCATTGCTTCGTAGAGCTCTTCGGCGAGGTGTTTGTTGTGTCGATTGTAGGCAAAGCTCTCGATATTTTCGAGGTAGCGCGAGTATGACTCCCAGCTGATGAGTCTGGTGGAGAGCTGATCGTGATGCGCATCAAAATAAAACACATACGGAGGATCGTGCCGCTCGGAAAATCGTCCCTGAGAAGTATGAAATTCGTGCGATTTTTCAAAGAAATTTGAGAGTCTGCGCCGATCCTCGGATTCATCGCCGGTATTCGGCGCGACGACAGAGTGCCATACCTCGGGCGAGGCGTCCGCTATGTCGTTTTCGCGTTTGACAAATTTTCCCTCCGACTCATCGAAAATGAAATTTTTCTCACGAAAATCAATGTACGGATATATCGACAAAAAACTGGTGCCGCTATCATGGACGACGGGCAGCGGCACATCGCCGATGAGGATCGTCCCGACCAGCTGGGAGACACCCGTGCCGTCTCATTCGTAGTAGAGCTTTTCATTGAGGGCGGCGATGTTTTGCGGGTGGATGTCCGAATCTATGATAAATATCGCCGCACGCGTATCAGGCAGCGCCGCCTGGATATCCTCGGCATAGCGATCGACCAGATCGCGTGTCGAGTCCGTGTACAGATCGCGCTCGACGATGAGCGAGACCAGATCGACTGCTCGGACCTGTGCCTCGGCACTCGCCGCCTCGAAGGGGATGCGGACGGTATTGAGGATGAGGATGGCGGCGATCAGCAGCCACGAAAGCGTCTGCTGTCCGCGGCGTATGACGATGCGATCGATGAAGAGCACGGATGCGATAATCTTGAGGGGACGAGACTTGCGGTGATGATACCATATTTTTCTCATTCTGTAAAAAAAGAGTTGCGTGAAAATGTCTGAAAAGAAGCTCTGGACAAGCAGGGACTTTTTCATACAATGCGCCTACCTTTTCGGGTCTTTAGCTCAGTCGGTAGAGCGGCGCCCTTTTAAGGCGATGGTCGCGGGTTCGATCCCCGCAGGACCCACCATTGACCGTAATATACATACTGCTTCTTGGTGTTTTTTCGCCGGGTCGCAGTAGTAAAATTTCCCACCACAGAGGGAAATTTTGTCTTCACAGAGTCTTCACACTGTTGTATTGAGTTCTTATTGTCATCTGATAGTATCGTCTGCGGCTATCGGTTTTTACTTTTTTACCATACATAGCCATGTCACATATTCGCTTTCGAGAGAAGCTCGCATTTTCCCTTGCGGCGCTTCTTTTGGTTTTTTCCGCATCATCATCTCTCGCCTATGCCGAGCATGATGATATGGAGGACGGATCGCATCATCACGAGCGCCATCATGACGATATGCTCATGAAATATCTGCGCGATGATCTGGATGAGGATGAGATGGAAGACGTCAAGGAAATGCATGAGGAATTTCACGATGACTGGAAAGCGCTGCAGGAGGAGATTTATGATTTCGCTCATGATCTCAGAGAAGAGGGGGTAGAGCCGGAGGATATCCTGGCGGCGGTCGAGGAGGAGGGATACATTGACGAGGCGAGAATGCTTCTCGATGACTGGTACGATGCACTCATGCCGTATGTCGCCGATGAGCACATGCAGGCGCTCGGGGAAAAGCATGATGACATGATCGCAAAGCTTGAGAAAAAACTCGCCGAGGGATACCGCATGAAGCCCCGGGAAATGTATCACGACGCCCATGGCGAGATGCGCGACGCCCATGGCGAGATGCGCGATAATCGTCGCGAGGGACGCCGCGAGATCCGCGAGCATCGCGAAGAATTTCACGAGGAGTACGGACGCATCCGAGACTATCTGGATGCCGATCTCTCTGAAGAGGAGTACGAGGACATAAAAATGCTCAATGAAGAATTTCATGAAGAATGGCGAATGCTGCGCGAAGAAGCGAGAGAATTCGCGATAGCGGTCGCCGAGGATGATGGCGATGTACGCGAGGCGCTGGAAGAGGAGGGATACATTGACGAGGCGAGAATGCTTCTCGATGACTGGTACGATGCGCTCATCCCCTATATCGCGGATGATAGGGTCGAGGATTTCGAGGCGATGCTCGATGGACTCATGGAGATGCTGGAGGAAAACATGCACGTCCGCCACGATGTCTACGAAGAGAATCGCGAAATCCGAAGTGCGCTCTCTGAGTCGCTTCAGGCGCAGCTCGAGGCTCGACTCGACGCGATCCCGGACGAGGATAAAGAAATGGTCTACGAGCGCGTGCTCGATCGTATCGACGAGATGCTCGATCGTCCGAATATGAATGAGCGAATGGAGCGCTTTTTGCTCGCGATCGCCGATATCGTAGCAGAGCGACTCTACGAGATCAGTGACGACATGAGCGAGGAGGATATTCTCGACGAGCTGTTTTAGCAAAAATCGTCTGAAGAGCATTGGTCTCAAAATCCCGCCGAGAGGCGGGATTTATTGTACACTTGTACGAGAAAATACGAGCTCTCGGCGCTGAAATCAGTACATCACGGACGATAGAAAAGCACGCAAATTCGACCGTTTTGCGAGGTGGTGATTGTCTTTTGCTGTATGCTGTGATCATTAGATAAACGTGCCGCAGTACCTGTTTGGCATTTTCTCGAGATATTGACTCTCGGGATAGTATCGACTACCATGCCTTTTGGATTGTAATCCATCCTTATAGTCATCGGCTACACTGGCGATTTGGCTTCTCTTGATTTTTTTTATGTCAAAATTTCATCTCGTTCTCATTCTTCTTTTTACCCTCATCGCCTCCGCATTTTCCAGTGTGTCCACCTACTGGGTACTCTCGGAGTTTTCCGGTACGTCGGCTCGCCTGCCCGGTATCGCGTCGGATATACCGGTCTCTCGGGAAAATGTGCGTGCGACCCCTGTCGTCTCGCGTCTCTCGGATATCGAGGAGAGCGTGAAGGCAGTCGCCGAATCCACTGCCGACTCGGTGGTGAGCATCGTCGCAAGTCGGGATATTCGCGTCTTTCGCCGGGATCCGTTTGGCATGCTCGGCTGATCGACCGGCGGGACGGTACGCCGGGAAATCGGCGGCGGGACCGGTATTTTCATAAACGATACCGGACTCATCCTGACCAATAAACATGTCGTCTCCGACCAGCGATCGGACTACACTGTCATCACTGCGGACGGTGTCGAGTATACCGGTACGGTGCTCGCCCTCGATCCTACGACCGATCTGGCTGTCGTGCAGGCGCTGGACGATACCGGAGAAAAACCGGTCGCGACAACCTCGGCGACATTCGTGGATAGTGCTCGGGAGATGGAGATTGGCTCGTTTGTACTCGCTATGGGAAATGCGCTCGCCGAATTTCAAAATACGCTCACATTCGGCGTCGTGTCCGGGCTGGAGCGCACGATCGAGGCGTCGGACGGACTGTCGCGATCATCGGATCTTCTTTCCGGGCTCATCCAGACGGACGCCGCCATCAATCCCGGAAACAGCGGCGGACCGCTCGTGAATCTGGACGGAGAAGTCATCGGGGTCAATACGGCGATCGTCGATGGCGCAAACGGCGTAGGATTTGCGATACCGGTTTCGCGTCAGGAGATCGGGCATCTCATCGACTCCGTCGAGCGCTACGGCGAGATCAAACGCGCATTTCTGGGGGTCTACTACGTCGCCCTCACCGATGATCAGATCGAGGCGCTCGATATCCCTGTGCCATATGGCTATATTCTCTTTCGCGGGGAGGGAGCGAGCGCCATCATCCCGGACTCTCCAGCCGAGCGTGCGGATCTGCGCACCGGCGACGTGATCCTGGAGGCGGACGGCGTACCCCTCGCGGATATTTCTACACTTACAAATATCCTCAAAGACGAATTTCCAGGAGATGAAATCTCCCTGAAAATCTATCGACCCGATACCGACGAGACCTTTATACGGACGGTGGAGCTGGGGGAGCGGTAGGAGGGGTTTGACAAGCAGGGCTTTCGAGGTGAGCTTGTTATTGCGGATAATGGATTATTCAAATTCTTGGCACTTTATTTTTCGCTTCCGTGTTTTTGCGAGTTTGACATTTGAACAGAGAAGATCGTAGATACTATCGACAATGAAGCTCCACCCGTACGATACAAACACTCGCATAGCGCTCGGACGGACTTCTTCGTATATAAAAATCCACCGCATTGCATTCCCCGTCATTTGCGATATACTGATATTTTCGCTTACCGTAGTCGCTTTTTTCGTATGCCTCTCCGACCCGAACACCTCGCGCGCTACGACATGTACGGCGAGCCGCAGCGCTTTTACACGTTTCTGAAAAAGATTTTTCGTCACGTCTTTCGAAAGCACGGATTCACGCGGATCACGCTGCCCATCTTTGACGAGCGAGAGCAGGCGCTCGCCGCATACTCCAAAGATGCGGATGTCATCCTCGCCGATACCGTCGATCCCGAGGCGCCCGAGGCGGGCTACACGCTGAAATCGTACAAGTC
>JANQGT010000052.1 GCA_028277205.1 Candidatus Altimarinota bacterium | reverse complement strand
ACAATTCGAGAAAAATAGCGAGGCGGTCGAAGAAAACGCGCGTTTCTGGGACGCCGCGTGATGATCACTATTCGACGACCGCGCAAAGGATGTCATCCTTAAGGTATCCGAACACGACCTCATTCGCAAGCACTTCCATAATCCGGATGTCATAGACTTCACGCGTCCTCTCACTGCGAGTGCCAAGGGATTTCTCGCATGACTTCTTGGACTTGCCTTTGGACGCTCCGACGTTTTCACGAGCGAGCATACTCTCAAATCCGCTTTTCATCAGAATCCCGAGCCACTTCGGGACTGACTTCGCAGTAACGGTATTCTTCTCGAAGATGGAACCCTGCGAGCAGACAGAATAGAAGACGTGGTCATCGCGGCGATTACAGCCGATACGTCCGATGCCACTAATGATTCCTCACAATAGCGGTATGTCCCTTCTTTTTTTGATTGTCTTTTCTTATCTTAGTCTGGAGTCGAAATAAGAGATGCGCTTTTATGCTTTGCTTTCACGGACAACTCAACCTCTCGATGCAATAAACCGAAAGTCTGAGTATAAAGAGATTTTCGCGAAACTAAAAAGCTACCTGACTCGCACGAAACATGCGAGCCACAAATAGCTTTCGTATCTGTGATAGCCTCTTGCTATCGAGCGTATGAGGGAAGTGTTTGCGATGAGCACGAGACACATTCATGTACCCATCTTATGGTGTTGTATTTTACTCACCAAACCAGGAACAAATCAGTTTTATCGTATCACTTTCCGGCTGCTCATATTGGGGCAATAATTTGATATCCACTGTTACAGGAATATCAAAAGCCAGACCAGCAGCGAAAACATCCCTGCCAATAGACAGGGGGTTTTGCGGAGGAAGTATAAAATTAGAAAGAAATACAAACTTTGCTCAGTAGTCATCCATTGAAAGATTATGAATGCTTCTGATTGAGACCAAAATCTTTGCATGCTATATGAGGCGGGGCAGCTTTTCACAAAGTGCGCCTAGACTTCGATCGGCCTTCATCGCACATGCACATCGGATCTTAGTGAACACCTTTCTTGAGGTAAGATCCTTTCTTTCTGTTTATCAAGGACATAATTTTTATTATCTCTTCCGCAACAATGTGAGCGGGTTCTCCTCTATTTTCGAATAATACCGTTTCCTTGGCGAGAATAAGCAATAAATACTCAGTAAAAGCTTCGGTATTTGAGGAAATCTCTGCATAATCTTTGTGAGCGTTGTTTATAAGAATGCCCCCCAAGAGCTCGTCTAATTTACTATGCAGATGAGCCTCTTTGCCTTCGAAAGCGGCAAAATCCCAGTTTGGAAGAGCTACATATTTTACCCTTTCCTTATGTTCTTGTTTGTCAGTCTTAATTAAAGGCAGGGCTGATTGATTTGATCCAGACTTGTCACCATTTCTTTCTCCTCCAGGAAGCTCTCTCCCTTCGTTCATCGTCCCTGGAATTTCTTCACCTTTCTTAGATTTTACAGGTGATTTAAAAGGGTTTTCCTCAAGCTGCAGTTCCTGCAAAACCTCCTTGAATATCCTACTTACAAGATTGTCAGCCTCTTTTCTGCGACGTTCTTCTTCCTCGTCTTGAAACTCTCTCACTCTCTCTGCAAGTCTTGATTCTATATCTTTTACAGCCTCTAGAAATAGAGGATAATACTTTTTTTCCGGCAGGATTCACCTCTTTGCAGTGTTTGGTCGTAGCGGACTATACGTGATTGACCCGAAAACTTGATCAGAATTCCAAGGAAAACAATCAAAATTACTATCAAGAGTTATGTCTTCTAAAATCTTTAGATTTCCACGAGATTTAATCTGTACACGACGTTTTCATGCCGACTTCGGCCATAGACGAAGGTCATATATAATAAATCCATGGGGGGTTCTTTTGTCATCTATGGGATATGGAATGCCTTTTGTAACATCTTCCGGAAGAATATTTATTTTTTTCTTGTTATCTTCTGTCAACTGAATGCTAATTTCCCCTCCTTGTATATCATCTCAAAATTTCTCTCGAAGATGTTCAGAAACTTTATTGATTGTCAATTGATTTAAAACTCCTTGATCTATATCGGAAATTGTTACCGTGGTACCCGAAAATTCATGGTCAGTACATGGCTCGTTTACGACGATTGCCTTCTTGAACTGCATGATATTCTCGTCTTTCTCGAGAATAAGCCTATGCATACAATCTTCCCCTTTTTGTTTTGATTCAATTTCACATCGTCCAGCAAATTGAAAGAAACTCAGTATGCCTATAGCCTTTTGTCAGCGAGCTTGAAGACTGTCGATCTTTTCGGAGCTGGTTATGTCTGTTGGAAGATGCTCCACTTTTTCTTTGCTCATTCCCAAGGCGTAATCCTGCACTACTACCTTTCTTTCACGCCTCAATAGGCGCACAATAATAAGTCATTCTTTGTCTCAACTTTCTACATAAGCATCTCTTGCATTCTCTACATATTGCTCTATAGTATCTCGCGGATGACCATAAAGTTGCGCTACGTAGGTTAAGATCTGAGCTTCATGCCCGTCTTTCACCTTCAAATCTATCTCAATTTGATTATTCATAAGAGATTATTTAAAATTAAAAGTGTCCTTGAGAAGATCATAACTTCTCTTCCACTCTTGAAATTTCTCTTCGTCAAACATCAAGCGTAGCATATTATAGATATAGGAAATGCTTTGCTTTCTAGGTTCCAGAGATTGCCGCAATGCTCTTCTTTGGGTCTCCGAAGTTTCTTGAAAAAAGAGCAATAAAGAAACAAGTTCGTCTATACTTCAAGCAACTTTCCTTATCATTTCCCCTGTCTCGTCCTTTCGCTGAAAAACAGACGTCTCCTGACTAATTGAGGAAAACTGTGCTAGACCAGTAAAGGAAAATAATTTCTCATAGTGAGTCCTTGAAATAGCTCTTGCTTTAGTGGGTGAAAACCATGAATTTACTGTTGTACGTGGAATGGATGTTTTCTTAGCAAAATCCGTTATAGAATATCCTTTACTCAGCAGCCACTTCCAAAGAATGGCGTTGAGTGAATTACCTAGACGAGAGCGAGAAGATATTGATTCTTTCTTTGAGGAAATATGTGATCATGACCACTTAATGCCCGTCTTTTCTAGGATAATCCGTTCATTCTTTTGTGACGGTTTACGTCCTTTGAGTAAATATCGGACAGTGCTTTGAGGAAGACCAAGAAACTCTGCAAGCGCCTTACTGCTCTTTAGATCGCTTTCTTGAAACCATTGGAGCAAGGGGGATATATCCGCCATAAAAACAAGAATTAATTTCTGTAACAATTTTAGGACTTATTGCATTTTATGCAACTTTCTCTGAAGCTATAAATTCCCCCGAAAAACCACCGATTTACTAACCGGTGGATGGAGAGTATCCGAACGACAGTGAGGACGAACGCAGTTTGAAACTCGCCCGCAGGGCGATAAAAGCCCCCTGTCTCCTGACGGGGGGTAGTTTACTAAGATTGGTGTGCGATCATGGATCATGATTAAGCATGAATTGCTTTATCTATGATGAAAGTTATGTCCTCAGATAGGGGGTAATATCTCTTCATCTTCTCATAATCGGACTGCTCGTTACCTATTCATCCAGGATGCAAAATGACAGCTAAGCCTATCTTTCCAACAAGTGTCGTTGACTCTGAAATATATGGGAGAAATATGCCGAATCCAAGATGGAAAAGAATACCGGAAAAGAAGTTCAACCCAGGTGTCCCTCGAGTAAACAAATAATTTCGTAGAGTTTTCTGAGAGTGCTATGTATAAAGACTGACATATGATGGGCGTAATTTAAGAAAACCCTGGGCTGTAACCTAGGGTTTTCTGATTTGAATATCGATGTTCGTAATCTATGAAATCCCGAAAGAAATCCGACTAATTAGGCTACTATGCTCCTCGAATCACACTCGATTCGTTCAAAATTTCTAGAGTGAGCGTTAGAATTCTTCGTAAATGAAATCCCGATGAAATAGCGACGAGATAACCCGTATATGAGCGACCACAAAAAACGAAAAGCATGAATCCAGAAGAATATCGCAAAACTCCGACAGCAACGCAATGAAGCGGAAAATCATGCCAACGAGTGGAATGTCGCAATCGAACGGACATTTCAGTGTGCCACACACGCTCCGAGGCATTCAAGACGGAAACGTGACCATCCGTAGAGAGGTGCTAAAGCACTCGGCACAAGTCTCATCCTCAAGGATGGAAAGATTTCACTCGATCTCCATCCATGACTCGTCCCGATCCGTGGTACAGTGGCAAGAATCGCTCAAAAATCGAACAGATTGGAAGCTGTCAGAAAAGGCTCCGTCATGAGGAAAACGAAGCCTTTTGAAGCGGTAATTTCAATATGACTCCCCTTGGCGGACTTGTTTCGAACCAAGTATCGGGTGGAAATATCCATGCTTGGTCGTCTCTTGCGAGAAGGCTCGACGATGAGAAACATGTTTCCAGAATTTTCCCGAATCGATGGGGAACATGGATGATCTTCGTAAAGCGGCAAGGCAGAATTGTCTTACATTGTCTTGCAAAATAAGCCGATACTGATAGTATTACACGTGTAATATACTCTTGTTTTTCGGCTTATGCCACGCGCAATCCTCACCGTCTCGCTCCCGAACGCCGAGATGAAAAAAGCCCTCGAAGAGCGTGCCAAGCGCAAAGGGCATGATTCCGTCTCCGCCTACATCCTTCATGCGGTCGAGATAGAAGCCATGATGATCGACGAAGACGAAGTGCTCCGACTCGAAGAGTACGCCGTCCGCGCCTACGAGCGAGGCGAGACCCGTAGCGGACTCGATCATCTCAGGCAGATCGCTCGATGAGAGTAACGAATATCCATACCTCCAAGGACTTCGACGAGCTCTTCGCGCGATGTCCCAAGGATATGCAAGAACGCGCTCTCAAGACGCTTGAACTCTTTCTCGATAATCCCTTCCACCCGAGTCTGCGGCTCCACAAACTCTCAGGCAGACTCGTCGGACGATGGAGCATCTCCATCAACATGAAGTACCGGATCATCTTCCGGATCGAGGGCGAGAGCGATGCCCTGCTCATCTCCATCGGCACGCACAGCATCTACGAGTAGTCTATCTCACACACCCCTCCCCTCCCGCCGAGAAATTTCTTTCGGAAGGGGGTAAGCAGGTTTTGACGAATAATGTCCCCGCTTCGAGTGACACTTGCGCTTCACGAAATAGACACTACGTCTTGTCGAATTTTGGCTCCCTATCAGCACAAAACAGGCTATCCGTCGCATGTCGGCCGAGTCGGTTTTCACACGATTTTGCACGTATACGAAAAAATCGGTTCGTCAAAATTCGAACCATATTTCGAGGCGGATCCGTATGGATTCGCGCTCGGTTATTTCCCGGACTTCCGAGCATCCGCCTCTTCGGCGGCGGTCACTATGCGATCCTTGATCATCGCGAGATTTGGTAGCCCGTCTTTGGATATGAGACCTTCGTCCATCATCCGCGCACATACTCACGCCGTATCTCCGAGGCGCTTGAGGGCCGCTTGGTCGAGTTTGCCGCTCTCCTTGTAGAGGTTATGCCTCCGAGAAGTATCTCCATGCCCTTCAGGAAGTAGGCGCGCGGTTTCTTCGGAAGCGGCTTCGAGAGATCGATGAGCGGACGATCGCCGAATGCCCGACGTACGAACGGCAAATTGAGAGCCTGCACGAGCTCAAGTATCCCCGCATCTTGGAGATAGTAGGCACAGGAGATGACGGTGAATTCGGTCACTGGCGGAGGTAGTTCCGTCCGTGCGCGGAAGCCCTCGACCACTTTCCGCTCAGCTCGCCCGAGCTCTGCGGAAACCTCGTCACGTTTCTCCCTGAGTTCCCGTACGTGTCTCTCCTGCTCGTCGAACCGCCTCCCGATGTCTGCGAGCTCAAGTCCCGTCTCGATGAGGCGGACAGCCTCCTCGCGAGACTCCTCGGCGTCGGGCGGAAGCTCCTTTTGTACCGTTCCAGAATGGATCCGAAGGATTCCGAACGGAAGGCCGAACTCGAGGCCGTCCACGCCGAACATCCGTGGTACGGGAAGCGGCGGATCGGTTGGGCGCTCGGATGGAGTGCGGAAAAGTCACGGCGCCTAATGGAAAAATTCGGAATCCGGGCCGTCGTGAAGAAACCGAAACGGTGGAAGAAAACGTATGACCTCGGACGTCCGGACGCCGGGATCCCGAATCTCGCGAAGGAAGTCCCCGCCGACCGCCCCGACAGGGTTTGGCGGACGGACTTCACGTTCCTAGTATGGAAAGGCCTCCCGTTCTACCTCGCGACCGTATTGGACGCGTATTCCCGGGAAATCGTCGGGCATTCCGTGGCGCTCGTCCACACGAAGGAATTCGTTCTCGAAGCCGTCCGCGACGCCATCCGGAGGACCGGGGCGAAACCCGAAATCCTCCATAGCGACCAATGAAGCGAGTACCGGAGCTTCCTCGTCCTCAATTTCCTCGCGGAATCCGGAATCCGCCCGTCGTCGATGAGCGCGAAAGCCTCGCCATGACAGAATGGGCAGCAGGAGTCGTATTTCGGGAAGTTCAAGTTGGAAACGCGGAACCTGTCGGATTTCGCGACGTTCGAGGAGGCGATCGAAGCCGTCCACCACAAGGTCTTCTACCACAACCGGAGACGTATTCATTCGGCGCTTAGAAGGCCGCCGAGGATGTTCCGGGAACGCTATTTCCTCCTCGAAAAAGAAAAGCTCCGGAACCCGTCCGGAGCTTCGGGGGAGTAGAAAGTCGGGTGGGTCATAAAAGTGGACCTTGACATACACCGCCATTGTACTCAATGGTACACCAAGTCAATAGGAAGCGCAATATTTCGAGTGAGCGTCAAGGATGAGTTTCGGGAATTCTTGCGAAAGATTTATAAAAGTCGCCCCCACCCATCAAGATTCGCTACATCGTATCCATCATGAAGCGATCGGTAGAAGACGCCTCCCGCCTCGCGTACGAATCCGACGATCATCGGTACGGACGTTCCGTGCTCTGCAATATACGCCGAGAGAACGACATGCTTCGGGCGGTCTTGTTCCAACGTGAAACCGTCTTTCGGGTCGAAGATGCCGATCGCCCCGTCCGCGTACTGCACAATGAAGTCCGGGAAAAAATTCTTACGCTCGCCATCGGCGTCGCGATACACGAGCGAGAAAAACTGCTCGGACTTCACGCCGTTTCGATACCACCAAAGCACGGCCGGATTCTTCTCAAGATACTCCGTAATGAAACGCTCTTCTCATGTGGAGAGCTTCGTCGCGTAAAACGGTTCGACGATCGATTTCTTCACGTCCATGTGGAGAGATCACTCAGGAAATGCCGTGATCGTAGGCACTTCCCATGTGCGAGAAAAGATGGGGTTGCGTATCTCCCCTTCTTTTCTACGAATTGGCTGGTAAGTTTGTTTTGCCTGTCTCAAAACGTCTATGAAAAATCCTTTGTTCGAAAGTATAAGACACTGGAGCCGATACCGACCATATTCCCGTCCAAACACGTACTCTTCCAGCATAATATAGAGCGCCTCTACGATGGCCTTATACGAACGGGCAATATTGGTAAATTCAGGTTTGACCTGTTCGCGACAAAAAGCGTCAAACGTAAGCTGTACAAGCTCTTTTTCCGTCTTCGTCGCTACGGTCGTTTCCGAATAGATCGCATCTCCCGTATGCGCATCTATATCCACGAGGATCTTTCCGTTTGAGATAAGTCGATTTTGAAGGTCCGAGTGACGGGTCTCAACCCCCATGACGGAGAGTTTCGCTACATTCTCGTCCGGAGCGGTCTTCCTATCCGATCCGATGCAATCAAGGAACGTATCAGCCAAGACTCCGTAGAAAGAAAGTCCGAGATCGTTATACTCGACCCGCTTCAGGTAGTCGCTCGCAAGCCCGATACTCTGGTATCCCTCATTACGCGTCGAAAACCTATCCTTGATAAGATTCTTTGCCATCTCGTGAATACCGATATGCGCCCGCTCGAGATCGGTATAGACGTACGCCACGTCCAAATCCGGATCGTCGTAGTGCTTCTGTTCGGGCATGCGCAGAATGCGCCCGACCGTCTGTATCTCAAAAACGATCGATCCAATCTCACGAAACATCACGAGGATCTGCGCTCGCGGACAATCCCACCCCGTAGCGATCGCTTGCTTGAAGATCAAGACCTCCACGGAGGAGTCATACGACTCGATATTCTCAAGGTTCGATTTTTCGTTCGAGAGCCAGATGGCAAGTTTCTTGTTTTCAATGGAAATCCCGAAATCCTCCGCAAGCACCTGCCGTGTACGAGAAAGTTTCGTCTGGTCGAGCTGAGTCGTCGTCCTCGTCTCGCTCGGAAGCTGGATAAGCACGAGCGGACGCACGGGCGAACCGATGGCTTCGTATTTCGCACGCAGTGTTGCCGCCTTCTCAAGGGCTTGACCAATGATAAACTTGTCCGTCTCTTCGATCTCCCCTCACACTTCGGCGATTCCCGGATTGACGCGCACCTCCTTCTTGATCATGCCGGCTTCGATCACTTCCTCGACTTTCACCTCGATCTTCACATCATAATCAGTGCCATCCGGAGTCGCTGATACCTCTATCTGGAGCTTCGGCTTGATATATCACATGATCAATTCCTGTGCCTTCGTCGTATCAAGCGAACGATGACTCTCGTCTACGACGAGGATGATTTCCCGCCCTGCCTGGTGCGTGTTTTCCAGATATGTCGGCAAGTTTTCATCGCGCTCGTTATCGCGCATGGCGAGCACCTTCCACTCGCCTGTGGTACGATCCACCGACTTGATGGATTCCCAGTTGATGAAGAGAATCTCATTCTTCTTGATCTCCCGATCCGAGATGTCGGATAACTCAGAAAATCGAAGCGACGAATCCGCGAGATGGCGTTCGAAACTCTTTTTCGACTGGCGTGAGAGATCGTTCACGGAGATCCAGAGTACCGCGAATTCGCGGTCTTGCGGTACGTCGGCAAGCCTGCGGAGATACTCCTGCATCATCACGGTCTTGCCACTGCCGGTCGGAGCCTTGAAGATGATCGATTTCGATCCGTCATCGACCACGAGCCGAAGTGTCGTATTGAGAAGCGTCTGGACGTATTTTTCCTGATACTGCTTGAGGAGCATGCGACGGTCGTTAGAAGCCGAAGATTTTCTTGTACGTTTCGAGAATCTCGTCCGGGATCGTCTCGATCCGCAGGCGATCCGAGAATTCCGCGAGCTCTTCGCGGAAGATCTCGGCGCCCATGGAGAAGATATAGGCGACAACAGGTCTCTGTGCACCTGCCACGAGCGACCGGAGCTTCTCTATCTCGTATGGGTGATAGAGGATCGCGAGCAGTGCTTCATTGCTTTGGAACACTTGAAAATACTCGCTCGTCCCCTCTGCCTCGTACGCGCGGAAGCACGACTCCCGTATCTGGAGCATCTCGGTGCATCGTCCCATGAATCGACTGCGAAGATCGTCTATGGATCGGTCTACATCGATGAAAGCTGTCGTATAGTACCGCAGGTTGGCGGGTATGCCGTCCACGTCGGCGTAGCCGCGGATCACGTTTCGCATGCGCGGATACGTCACTTCTTCGGCGATCCCATTCTCGTTATTGGTACAGAGGATGCACTGCCGTCGTCCGCCGTCCTCGCGATTGAGCTCCAAGACCGCATGGCCGGTCGTGCCGGAGCCGGCGAAGAAGTCGAGGATAATTCAATCTTCTTTTCAAAGGGTGTGTTTGAGTAAATCGTAAACATTCCATAGGGATTTTGGATATGAAAAAAGATTATTTTGCCCTAAAATACGGTTCAACAAGGTACTTCAGTGCGTTCCGGCGTTATATCTTGAGTCTTTCCAAACACTGAATACTGGCTTTGCACTAACACTTTCTTTTTTTACCACTAAACTTCACCTTTCTGTGTAAACAATTTTTCACTGCTCGATTAGCAGTGACATGGTTTTTCGATTATATCTCCAACAACGCTCCCCTCATTCTCTGTCCAGAGGATAAATCATCATATTTCAATTCGAATCCTTGCCTATTTGATATTGCTCATCTGGCAATAATTCCTTGCCAACTCAAGAAACCTGTCCCGTTTCTGAGTTGACCAATATTGCAAAAAACTGTTTCGGACGATTTTTACGCCAATTATTTTCACCCTGTCCCGTACGCTTCAAAGACCAGACTCACTCTTCTTCTATTGCAACTCGTCACTGAAAACCAATGTCTATCGGGGTAAGTATAAAAGCATACTCATGGGTTCGTGAAATAGTATTCGATCCCGCTCCTTGTGGATGATGCTCAATAACAACAAGATCTATGGCTTTTCAAGGAAAATATTCTTCCAAAAGAAGTCCGAGGGTATGTACTTCGTAATCATCTATTGCCACAATAAGCACCCCTTCTGGTTTGAGTACGTTTCTTGAGATTTTTAGGCGATTTGCCATCATCGAGAGCCACTTGCTATGCCGAAACGAGTCGTTAACATCGACATAGTGGTTGTTGTATTTCCAGTCCTTCGCTCCCGTATTGTACGGCGGATCGATATAGATCACGTCTATCTTGCCCGCGTGCGTGTACGCGAGCGTGGACAGGGCGTGGTAGTTGTCACCCTCTATCAGGATATGCGTAGGTCAGGCAGGGTCGTCCGCGATAGTGCGCGACTCGTCAGCCACGAGCACAGGCAGCGCGCGCTTGCACTGTTCCACCACATCTTCGGGCTTATCCTCCCACACGAGGCCATAGCGCTTGGCCTTCTTCACGGCTCGCAGCTCATCTTCGAGCTCTCGGATACGGCGCGTGTATTCTATATGCTTGCCAGACCTTATGTCATCGGCGAGCGACCGGATATTTTCAAGTGTCTGGTAGCGAAGCTGATACCATGCCTGGGGGCCTTCGGTCATGAACGCATCTAAGGTGAAGGGAATCGGGGTTTTAGCTCGCGAAAATATACCCGAAAGCGTCCGAAAATCAAAAATCTCTGATTGGAAAGGCGACGAAAAAAGTTAGAATCAGACTCCCCTTTGTTAAAGCTGTATGGAATTCAAACGACCGAAGACAGAAAACAATTTCGCACTTGAAGACCTTTCTATTTATCTTGAGGTTGAGGACGAAGCGGTACGAAGCGAGCAAGACTGTGATCTCAATTGGAATGCCGCAATAGGCGATCCAGTGAATTTCTGGTATCTAATGCAGATATTCGATATTTTCAAAACAACTAAACACGAAGATGATTCAGATAACAAAAACCCCGTAGGAATACTTCCACTGGTCGATATATGAGATGTAATTGGGTATGATCGAGCAGTTGCAAGACTTGATGACATTATGTGGGAAGAGTATTTACTGTACGATTTTCTTCCGACAAAAGACCGTTATGTCCTCATAGCATATCGTCTTGCGTGGCTTGCAAATCTATTTTTTGCTTTCGATATTCATTCATTATTTACTCGTGCCGAACCACAAGACATGGCTATTGGGAAGATTTACGAATGGCTATCGAGTCAAAAGACCTTGGAAGATATTTCCGATAATGACGTCGAGGAGCTCTATTACATGCTTTCCGAAGTAATGGAGGTTCGTATTGCTATTCAGGATAGGCGCACAAAGAAATTGGAAAAAGAGATTAGAGCGCGGACTGGTTGAGAAGGCATTGTTATAGGTAAACTTAGTGAGAAATCCGATTTCGAGCTGTTTCCTTGTTTAGAAACCTGAAAAAAATGATCAGAGGAAGTATGGATGAAGATGCTGACTCTTTGAAATTTCACCTTAGCAAAGCTTGAGTTTGATATTGACAACATGGAGAAGCTGAAAGGCTTGCTCGATACTACCGTATCCGAATTATTCGAGAGTGAACGAAAAATAGAAAGTACTGCACGGAGTTTCACTGAACTGGCAAAGAAATGCCAAATAATCGGAAACATGGTATTTATTCCATTTCAAATCGCAGTCAATGCCGAGTTTCCTTGCCTGCAATACCTTTACTGGCTTCAAAAACAAAAGGGATGTCTTGTGATTTCGTGGAAGATACGGGAAGTATTTGAAGTACGACTCTTCGATCCAGCCATGTGTCATATACTGGAAATATGAGGGGACAGCAACAGCAGGAATGAAATCGATAATATCGAGCATGTGGCGTATGATAAGCAAAAGATGGTTCTCACATTTCATAGAAAGCGATTGAGCCTTTGACAAAACAACGACCGATTCATTCAGGAGTATTTCAATCTCTCTGCGGACTGAGAATTATGAGTCGCCATAGACGACATGATCGAGATTCTTGAGCCAAGATTTCATGAGTTGAATGCCGAGAGAAAGATGAGAACCAAAAAATCTCTTATCTACGATCGAACAAATCTTCTCAGTCGGAAGATTGCAACACTCACTGATGTGGTAGGACTTTTCAAGATTGAAAATGGTTACATAAAGATTACCCGAAAGATTCGAGTCGAATAACAATCGAAAATCACTCGGACAGGGCTCGAATTAGCACGAAGAATCTCGAATACCTAAAAATAGGATGAGAACAGCATCCTATTTTATTCGCGTCGTGGCAACGAATCGGACGATACCCCCAGAAAGACGAGCCGAGCTCGCCGATCTCGTCTGATTCTTCGAGCTCTTGATGGCGGAGGATCGCAGGCGGACACGTACCGAGCACTCATGAAAATAACCGTCCAGAATATACACATATCGCCGATCCGGCCCGATCGATGACTCGTCGCGTTCGCGAGCACCATCGTGAACGACGGACTCTGCATCGGCTCGATCGGCATACACGAGAAATCGGACGGTACCGGCTACCGCTTGACCTACCCGACTCGACGATCGAAAGGATGTGATCGGCACGTCTTCCACCCCGTAACGCTCGAATGCTCAAAGGTCCTTGAGACTGCCATTTTGGAAGCCTACGAGCGACTTGCTAAAACCATAAACCATGATCGACACGATCGTCCTGACTTCCCCGATCCATCACTTTAAGATTATCGACTCTTCCCGCTTTCAGCCGGACGCGATGTGAATCCATAGCAAACCGTACATCGCTACGGTAAACGGAATTCGCAAATGCGTGCAGAACCCGACGAAGGAAGATGAGAAATCCGGCATCTACAAACCGCGACTCACGCTGACGAGACGATGGGACGGCTATCGGGTCACGATCTCGCTACGAATGGAATTCTCGATCCCCAAGCTCCTCTATGGCAACAGTTTCGACGAGCTTTCGGATCATGATTTCCCCGCAGTCGTACGAACACTCTACGAAAGGCTGGCGGACATGGGCGTACGCATGCTCCCATGAAAATTAGAGCAAGCGATCGTCTCCGTGATCCATTACGGAAAAAACATCGTTCTCTCGGACTACACGAGCATCCATTATGTTTTGTCGCGCATAGCGAAGACGAACATTTCCCATTGCTTCGACACGGCTCGGACGGATTACGCGAACGGGTGAGAACTCTTTCGACTGCACACCAAGAGCTTTCAGATCGTGCTCTACGACAAGATCGCGGATCTCCGAAAAACCAAGGATCGCGCCATCGAAAAAGGCATGCGCGGCGTCAACTATCAAATGAGTCTGTTCGATGATCTGCGCGACGCGAGCAAGCGGCGACACGAATCGTTCGAAGTCCTGCGGATGGAAATCCGCTTCCTCAACAAAGCGAAGCTCCGAAGCGTTTTCCGGACCCTCAAAATGCCGTTCGCGGACCCGTTCACGTTCCATGCCGCGTTCGACATGGAGCATGCCCAGCGGATCGTGGCCTGTTTTTGGGACACGTTCGCTGCCGAGCTCAGGCTGCTCGCGTTCCTCGATACGAAGCCTGTAGACCGTGTTGCCCGCATGATCCAGTGCGGCTGACACGAAAAAACTCCGACGAAGCTCTTGGCTCTCGCGATGCTCGCCGAAATGGTTGCAAATGAAGATTATCGCAGCGTCCGAAAACAATTCGAATCCATCTACGACCGTCGTACGCTCGCACGTCTCTCCGTCGAACTCAGGGAATTCCAAGGCGGCATGGATGAATCCCCTTTCGTTTCGCTGATAGATCGAGCCCTCGAACGCTATGAACCATTGAAAATATGAAAATTCCAGTATACTGGTGTACACGATAATACGCAATAACCAACAATACGATGAACGAACCGGCATTCTACACGGTCGAGGAGATCGCCAAGACGCTCCAGGTAACGAAGGTGACGATATACCGGTATATCCGCGCCAAAAAAATCAAAGCCTACAAGATCGGCAAGGAATTGCGGATCAATCGCGACGACTTTACGGCATTCCTCGAAAGCATCAGGGTATAATCAACTTCCATATCGTCTCCCTCATGAAAGCCATAGGCATCGCCCGCGTCTCGACGAAAGAGCAGGAAGAGCAAGGCTTCTCCATCCCCGGACAGGTCGCGCGTATCAAGGAGTATGCCGCAGGCAAAGGATTCTCGGACATCGAAGCATACGAGCTCGCCGAGTCCTCGACGAGGATACCCGCAAGAAATTCGAGCGGATCATCACCATGATCGCCGCGTCGGACGAATGCATTGAGCTCTTCGTGGAGACCATTGACCGCCTCTAGCGCGACTACCGCGAAAGCGTAATCCTCGACGATCTCAGAAAGAAGGGAAAAGTACGGATCTACTTCTTCCGAGAAAATCTCGTGATTGCTCAGGACTCGAACTCCGCGGACATCATGCGATGGGATATAGGCGTCTTCGTCGCGAAGCAGTACGTGGGACAACTCCGGGACAACGTGAAACGCAGCATCGACCGGAAGCTCCTCGACGGTGAGTGGATCGGCAAAGCTCCGCTCGGCTATCTCAACGTTAACAAGGACGATGGATCAGTGAGTCGAAAATCCGAGTGACGCGACTGCGCGAAATGGATCGTGCCGGACTCGGACAGACGACGCCATATCGTAGAAGTGTTCGAGCTCTTCTCCACGGGCCTCTACAGCGTCGAAGGCGTGGGAAAAATGCTTGCGAAGCAAGGACTGACCACCCGTGAAGGACGGCGCGTGGGCAAGAGCGCGATGCATACTATTCTTCGGAATCCCTTCTACCACGGAGAGATGCTCTCGAAGGGGAAAAAGTACCCTCATGCTTACGAGCCGCTCATTCCCCGTTGGCTCTTCAAGAAGTGCCAAGACGTACTCGAAGGACGCGCATCGAACGAGCGCGGAACCCAGTACAACAAGAAAGATTTTCTCTTCAAGTGACTGATTCGTTGCCATACCTGCGGAAAGAAGCTCAGCAGCTACACGCAGAAAGGAATCAACTACGTCCGGTGCCACTCCTGCAAATCGTTACACGAACGGGAAAGCGTCTTCGAATCGCAGATCGAGAACGTCTTCAAGACCATCTCGATTCCCGAGGATGCGATGCTCGATCTCGTCCAGATACTCCGCGAGAATCACGAGACGGAGCGTATCTTCTCGGAAACCCAAAAGGCCAATCTCCTGCGCGAACGCTCCCGAATCGAGAAGAAAATAGAAACAGCGTACGACGATCGGCTCGATTGAAGAATTACAGCCAATGAATACGACAAAAAAGTGTAGGAGCTCAAAGCTCAAGAACGTGATATTCTGGAACAACTCAAGGATCATTCGCGCGGGGAAGAAGCCTTCCTTATAAGCTCTTCGTACGTATTGGAGCTGGCCCGTCGGACGTACACTCTTTTCAAGAGTTCGCAAACCGAGAAGAAACGCGGGCTCATCAATTTCGTATTTGCGAACTTCGAAGCGGAGGGTAGTAACCTGCTCTACAAAGCGAAAGAGCCGTTCAATGAACTGCTCTTTTGTGGAAGATCCGGGAAATGGCTCCCCCGACTGGATTCGAACCAGTGACCTACCGGTTAACAGCCGGTTGCTCTACCGCTGAGCTACAGGGGAATGCGAAAAGTGTCAGTATCGTATGGAAAAACGCAATCGTGTCAAAAATTTTTCAAGAAATCAAGACCGAGTTGCCATTTGACTCACAAAGCAAGTGTATAGTAGAATATCTACGTATAATACTATAGAAAATTCGTAAACATGATCTCGCTACGTGAGCGGTATGCACAGCATCGCGCAAAAATTGACGCTTCATATCACCATGCGTGTGATCAGCTCATGCGAGAAGCGAATGCACTTTCATCAATACATGCCAAGGATGTGATCTGCACTGCCGAAAAGCACCATCGTTTCATGGAAAAAGAGCACATGTGAAAAGCACTGGAAGAACTTATCTAAATGCTTTCTTTATGAAGACGCGCTGAATTGACTATAGAACCGAATCTCCACCATGAGAGCTCGAAATCTCTCATACTATCGAGGCTGTAAAAAAAGCTGACGACCGAATCGATACAGCGTGAAATGTGGATGAAGCACAGATTATCGCGAAACTTCAAAATACCTACGACAAATTTATCAATCTACGAGATCGCATCGCGTGAGATGAAGATATTCCATGAGCCGAATTACGAGAAAACCTCGATGCCCTCGAGCGCAATTTTTTCATGTCTCTGGCGCATATCCGTGAAAGGCTCGAAGGTATCCAGACTGAACACGCAGAGCAATATGCTGCGATGATACGCGATCTCGCCGATGAGCACTGGGGCATCGTCCGCGCAGCAGACAGTGAAAATATCCGGGAAGTCGTCCTCTCGGGTATCGATGATCCCGATGTACTGTCACATATTGTAGAGGAGTGGGATCAGTTTGACCGATGGGTACGCGAGACACAGGAAGTGCCCGAGTACGCTAAAAACTCTGAGACGCTAATCTCGATGCTCCCAGCTGAGCTCGTAGGTATGCGTCATCTCGCTCCCTATGCGGATGTCATCGATATCGCATCGGTGCTGCAGGGAGGACTCGGATTTACCGACGCATTTGATACGCTGTCGGTACATGATCCTGAAAAAGGGCGAGTGGTGTATGAAGCACTCGGAAACTATTTTTTAGCGCAAGGAGATCTGCATAAAGCGCGGATACTGCACCGATCGGCGATCCATGCGGGCTACGAGATGAAATCCGAAGTCCGCAGTGATTTCGTGCCGCGTCTCGCGGGCATGCAGATAGAGAGTGGCGACAGCGGCCCCGATAGCAATATGTTTACAAATGCGCTCCTGCAACTGCAGGCGCAAGGCTCGTGCTCGAGTCGCTGCGATGGTCCGCAGTATGATGGATTCTTTGGATTTTTTGAGTGACTGGGAGACGGGCTGTATGATGGAATGGTGCGACAGTTTACCTCGTATGCTGGACTGTTTGAGGGACTGGATTTCGGGGTGATCGAGGATCTGATCGCACTCATCACGAGCGATCCCTGGACGATCATCGAGACCATGGGTCAGGCGTTTTGGGATCAGATCGTGGAATTTTGGGAAGAGCTCGCACGCGGCTATCCGACGGGTGAAAATCTCGGACGCGGCATCGTCAATCAAATTATCGGGCTGCTATTTGGCGGTGTCGGAGTCGCGGGCGGCGCCCTCCTGCGGTCGATCTCTACACTCTGCCCGCGTCTTGCGCGCGCTTCGTGAGCGCTGGTGTCCGGTGCTGGAGCGGTGGAAAAAATCTGACTCGGCATCCAAAAAGCGACAGGTGCGCACTATATGATTCTCAGACCGAGCGATATCACGGGACTGCCGAAAACAGTACAAGAATTCGTACTCAACTCGTGAAATGCAGCGCTTTCCCCCAGAGAGCTGTGAAAGCTCACGCATGACGCACTCGCATTTGCAAAAAATAATACTCTCTACCTCGCATACTCCGCAGTCGATGATATTGCGTCGATTGTTCGGTCGCCGGAGACGATGGAGGTACTGCGAAATCTGGGCGATATGGTCAGCATCATGACGACCGGAGACGGCAGGGCGATACTGTCGATCGATACGGCGAGAGTGCGTGCCGCCCTGACCGATCCCGAGTTTACGGGTGCGGCTGGACTCTGGATACGACGTACATTCGTCGACCCGGGACTCAGCGAAGATGAGATGGACGCTCACATACAGACGATGCTTGCGGGACTTTTCGGTGACAGCTCGACTGCATAATTTCCTTGTCTTCGATGTCGCTTTGGATACAATGGCGCTTTGTCGTCTTTTGCCATAGCGCTATGCAATCATCATACGAACTCGTGATGGGACTCGAAACTCATGTACGCGTGAAATCCGAGACAAAAATGTTTTGCTCGTGTAAAAACGCCCTCGAGCTCTCGGACGAGGCAAATGTGCACGTATGTGATTTTTGTATGGGATTTCCCGGTGCTCTGCCGGTGCTCTCTGACGCCGTTGCGAGTCTCGGTGTCAGAGCCGGACTTGCGATGAAATGCACGATCAATCAAAAAAGCGTCTTCGATCGAAAATCGTATTTTTATCCGGATCTGCCCGCAGGATTTCAAATCACGCAGCTATATCACCCCATAGCAACACACTGAGAGGTATCAGCATTCGTCGGTACGAAACTGCAGACATTTCGGATCGCTCGCATGCATCTGGAGACGGATGCCGGAAAGCTCATCCACGCAGGAAAGACGCTCGTCGACTACAATCGTGCTAGCAGTCCCCTCATGGAGATCGTGACAGAGCCGGATTTTCGCAGTCGGGACGAGGTACTGGCATACCTCGAGGAGCTGCAAAAACTCCTGCGATTCGTAGACGCCTCGGACGCCGATATGGAAAAATGACAACTGCGCTGTGATGTGAATATCTCTATCCGAAAAACCGGGGAAACGCATTTCAATAACCGGGTCGAGCTCAAAAATCTCAACTCCTTTTCGGCGATAGGACGCGCGATTGATACAGAATTTCATCGGCAAATCGCCATCGTACAGGCGGGATGAGTCGTCGAACAGGAGACGCGCGGATGGGACGATGATCGCGGTATGAGTGCTCCCCAGCGCTCAAAGGAAGATGCCATGGATTACCGGTATTTTCCGGAGCCGGACCTGACCCCCCTCATACTCTCCGACGAGTACATCGCGGCACGCGCCGTCACAGACCGACCTATCGAGCGACGAGTCCGGTATTTGGACGAGTACGGACTGCTGTCAGATGATGCCCGCATCCTCTCTCGCGATCGCGAGACGTCCGACTATTTCGAGCGACTGGTAGCGCTGACGGGTGATCCGAAAAAGTCGTGCTCGTACATCACCACCGTATTGTTTTCTCTCATGGAGGCATCGCAGACGCATCGCAGCATGGCGGAAAACCCGGTCTCGGCAGAGGCGCTCGCCCGGGTCATCGATCTCGTAAACCGGGACGAGATCTCCTCTACAAATTCAAAAGTCGTCGTGGAGCGCCTATTTACCGGGTGATGAGAGCCGGACGCTATCATCGACGAGCTCGGACTCCGACAAAACAACGATACCGAAATGCTTGCAGATATCGCCATGAAAATCATCGCGAACCATCCAGAGCAGGTGGCGGACTATAAAAACGGCAATGAAAAGGTCTTCGGATTTTTGGTCGGACAGTGTATGAAAGCCAGCAAGTGACAGGGAAATCCAAAGGCATTCAATGAAATCCTGCTCTCTAAACTCTCGTAGTGATGCCAAAGCGCGCCATCATCATCCGACACGGGGAGAGCTTTGTCAACACTGATAAATCCCTTTCCTGACAGGCAGCGTTCGATGCTGCACCGCTGACCGAGACGGGGAAACAACAGGCAGAAATCTCCGCTCGAAATTTCCCTTTCGCACCGGATATCATCATCACCTCGTCTCTCGCACGCGCCCGAGAGACCGCAGGCTTTCTCTCGCTGAGATACCCCGGCGTACCAGTCGAAGTCTGGGCGGTGCACGAAATGTATTTTTCCGCTCCGGATGCGATATGGGGGCATGATGCGTTCGCGGATTTCGAAGTGAGACTCTACGAGTATTTCGAGCAGCTCGACGTGACACGTCCCATGAATCCCGGCGGAGAATCGTTTTTGGACGCTCTCCAGCGCGCACGACAATTTTTACAGAGCGTAGAATACACTCCTCACGAATATGTCGCCGTATTTTCACACGGACGTTTTATGCGCATTATAGAGGCATTTTTGCAGGATATCGGACAGTCGCCGAAAGATGTCATGCGTACGTGCTGGGGTTCACTGCCCATCCAAAACGGGAATTGACTGGAGCTCCTCTTTGACGATAATGGACGCATCACCTCCGTACATCGGATTTCTCTCGCCAATTAGCCCCATGCACGAAATCGCCCGTACCATCCTCGCTCGCTACCTAGAGACTCAGCGCGTCCCGACGCTCGATGAGGTCGGACTATCAGATCATGCTCTCGCCACCGCGAAACACCTGGTATTTGTCACGCTGTATCTGGACGGAGCGGTCGTCGCCTCCAGTGGACGCGTACATATAAAGAAAAATTCGAGTGCGCTCGAGCTCATCGAGCATACCCTCCTCTGTCTGAAAGACGAACGCATCGCACAGCATCTCGGAGATTCCACACTCCTCGATCGACTGCAGATCCGCGTCGATACCATCGCGACGGACGCACGAAAAATCATCACCGATCTCACAGATGTGGATCCGCGGTGGCACGGACTCATCCTCATCGCAGAGAAGTACGAGACGCTCGCGGTCGTCCTACCGCGGATGAGCGCGGTCGCCGAGACGGCGGATGATCTTTTTTTCCTCGTCGCAAAAAAAGCAGGACTGGATCCTGACACGCTCGACTGGGACGATATCATCCTCTATCGTATCGAGACGGAGAGCGAGAGTGATTTTTAGGGTGTGTTTTGGGGTATCGAAAAATTCGAGTCATATCAACATCAGAGATTACGGTTGGCAGAGATACATTCGAATATATGTGATTTTTTTGTGGAGTGTTTTGTCTCGCGGACAAAATCCGCTACAATGCCGAGAGCATGTGTTTTTCTTAGCTCGCGTATGAATATGCCCTCGCCTCGTTTTCGCACACTGCTCGTGATGATCGTGTGTATCGGGATACTGCTCGCATCGAGTCTCGATATCGAGCGTCGGTATATCTACTCTACCGAAGAAACAACCTATCCGCTCTCATGGGAGCGGACGGATGATGGATATCGCAGCTCGGTGAAGATAGCACTTCAGCAGGAGCGTGATGCATTTTTCCTCTCGTTCGCGAAAACCTTTGAAGCTAAGGATGAGCACGATATAGAGATCGACTGGAGCATTGACGGCAAAAACATTCACACGCATGTCGATCTCGAGGGAGATGAGCGGTTTTTACTCGACGATCGGTATTTTGTGGAGCCGGTTCTCGCATCACCGGCAAAACACATTTTCGTGACACTTTCCATCAATCGTCGAGACGAAATCAAACTTCCTGAAAATATCGTATTTTCAGCGCTTTCATCGAATGAGTTTTCTTATAGTGCGAGTTTTCGCCTCCCCGCTCTTCGGGCTGTCCGGGCTGATATCTCGGGAGTCTCGATCGTCTCTCGTGCCGAGTGGGGTGCTGATGAGGAGTTTCGGTATAGTGATTCGGAGGCGTGGAAATCCATCATAGAGCGCCGAGAGTCGCGAGAGCCCACCACCGCACAAAAAGCGCAAGCTGAGAAAAATCGCGCTATCCACCGCTATCTGGAGACGAATTTTCCGCAGGAGTACGCTCTGGTGGAAAATCGACAAGAAGCCGACAGCGGTCGTCCGCTCGCATGGAATGCCCAGACGACCCGCTATGTAAAACGACTCGTCATCCATCATACCGCGGAAAATCTCCTGGATACCCGCACCGACGAAGAGATCATCCGGGCGATTTATTACTATCATGCGATCGTGCGCTGATGGGGCGATATCGGGTACAACTATATCGTCTGACAGCGCGGAAAGATCTATGAATGACGTGCTGGCGGAGACTATGTGACGGGCGCCCACGCCGTGTGGAATAATCGCTCAACGGCAGGCGTCAGCGTCCTCGGAAACTACGATCTCCATCATCTCAATGCTGATCAGATGCAGGGGCTGCTTGGTATCCTCCTCGGACTCGCACAGCACTATGGCATCGATCTCTCGGATACGACGTACGCACATAAGCTCTGCATATCGGGCGAGGAGTGTCTCATCCACGATTTCGAGGGTGCGCGGCTCGTCGGGCATAGAGATGTAGGATATACGAGCTGCCCCGGACAAAATCTCTATGAGCAAATCCCAAAAATGCTGACGATGCTCGCACCTCGTACGCAGGGATTTGTGCTCAGGGAAAATCCATCATATCCCAAAATCATCCAAACCGCCGCCCGCATCCAGGACTATCGAGGACCGACTGTTCGGGTGCGACTCTCATTTCCTCACGATACCGCGACGATCGCTGCAAATTCAAAAGTACTCCCCCTCTCCCTCGAAGTCGGAAATGTCGCCGGCACACTGCCGAGGGGTATGGAGCTCTCATTCACCGTCGAAGATGACAGGATCGCCCTCCTGCATGACGGACGCTCGATACGCCTCCCTCACAATCCTCGTCTCTCCGCTGAGATCGTAAAAATCACAAACTGGGATCGCACGCCGGCATGGGATGAGTCTCGCACGTACAATGACAATCTCTTTCGCGGAACTATCGAAATCGGCGTCGAGGACTGACGACTGATCCTCATAAATGAGCTCCCGCTCGAGGATTATCTGTATGGACTCGCTGAGTTTTCAAATGACGCACCCGAGGAAAAAGCGAAAGCGATACTCATCGCCGCCCGATCATACGCCTATTACTACATTCACCCTCTCCATCGAAAATTTCCAGAAAAGCCCTACGACGCTTCGGACGACCCGAATATTTTTCAAAAGTATCTGGGATACGGCTACGAAATGCGCAGTCCGCGTACCCGTGACCTGGTGGATCTGACGTATGGTCGGGTGCTCGTCTACGACGGAAAGCCGATAAAACCCTGGTATTTCACGCAATCGGATGGACGAACGCGTTCGTATCTCGAGTATTGTCGAGTCTCCGTTCCGGAGTCGGAGCGCGAAAACTGTCAAGACATTCCCTATCTACAGAGCGTACTCGACCCAGGCTCGATAGGGCTGACTCGCCTCGGACACGGAGTCGGAATGAGTGGTGCGGGTGCGACGTGGCTTGCCGAGGAGGAGCAAAAAAATCACGAGGAAATCCTACGGTATTTTTACAGCGGAATCGAGGTAGAGGGGGTGTATTAGGTGCTCTCAGGCTCCGTTACACACTTTCAAAAATGCGAGTATTTTCTCCGATAAAATCAATTATACGGTGGTCAGACGGATCGTGAAGAAATAGTCGAAGGCTCTAGACAAGAAGGTGAGTAAACCGCCAATACCAAAACACGCTCACTCGCATGCCTTTGACACCCGACCCTTTCTCTCTACAATGAAAGCATATTATTTGCTAAATGATTATGAGTCAAACGACCGGTTCAACATCTGGAGTGACGCCCATGTCAGACCTTGCGACTCAGAGTAAAGCCCCGGTGAGTCCGGGACAGACATCGACGAGAGGTGAAGCCCGCGCTCGCGCCATTGGAGACCTCAAGGATATTGCGGAGACCGTCAGTGCCCGTGTTGTCGCGGACGGGTTTACGGAAATCGACGTACTTGCAGCTCTTGAAGCCGAAGACAAAACCGCTCGAACATGCCGGAAGCGCTAATAAGAGTGGTGTTCGACACGAACATCTTTTTGAGCTACTTCCTTATGCGTCACGGGACTATCGGAAGGGCGGTCGAGTTCGTTTTGGACAATGGAATCCTTCTCGCATCGTCGGACACACTCGCTGAGCTCACCGAGAAAATGACAAACTCCGGTTTCGCGAAACGATACGGAACCGAAATGGAGCGAATGCAGTTCGTCGAGCGACTGAGGCAGGTGGTCACACTTGTATCGGTCGTTTCCGTCGTTCAGGCATCGCGCGATCCGGATGATGATAAATTCCTCGCGCTCGCCCGTGATGGACGAGCGGACTGCATCGTCACCGGAGACAAGAGAGACCTCCTCCCTCTTCATCCGTTTCAGGGCATTCCCATTCTCTCGGCGGCGGACTTTGTCGCGCAATTCGTCGTACGATAGCCACGAACGCAGTTCACTTTGGACCGGGTCGAAGACGATCGACTCCCTCAATTCGTTTGACGATTTGATAGTCTAATAGACTAATGATCTCGCTGTATCGAGCCGCTCCCCCTACGATAGGGGGAGGTCTTCCCTGCTGCTCTATCAAGTTTGAGAGGACGGGCTGGTCTTTGGGCATTTTGACAGTAGCAGCATTATGTGATAGGGTTAGTGCGTTTGATCACTTCTTTACTCTGTGTCGTATGACCGCTATTCTGTATCCGCCTGAGATGCGATCTCATCCCGTACAATTTCGAAAAACGGTCTACTGAATGCGTGATGAGACGATGGAAAATACGGTACTGCGTCTCCAAAACAGTGATAGAGACACATGAATCTCGAGTGCTACGACGCTCTTTTCTCTCTATCGAAAACTCCCGCGGGAGCAGCAATCTCTACTCGGCATAACCGTGCTCGATCCGCGCCCTCTCAAGGCTCAAGGAAAATTCCTCAACGCCATTGCGATGGGACTCGATACGGCTCCGGCTCCAAAAGACCGCATGGACATTTCACTGTCGACTGAGAAAGACAAATGAAAGCACTTTATTGAGACACTTCAAGCGCTGCTTCTCGATACGAGCGCTCACTCGCTTCTCTGGCGTCAGGACGAAAACGGCAATCCTCTCTTCGCCATCCGAGACGGACGCGTCCAGTACGCGAGCATGGAGTCCCGTTCCGGGCACGGAGGGCAAGTTCTTCGCCTCAACAGACAACTCGCACACAATGTCCGCGCCCGCTTCGATGCCGGGCAGTACTCTCCCCGTGTTCTTCAAAAAGCGGCAGAGATATTGAGAATCCTAACAAATGTTCGGTGATATAATGAGCAATCTGCCGCTACACTCATCGTATCATCTGTGCTGACAATCCTGCAGGTGGATGACGGAAAAATCACTATGACCGACGAAGTTCGCGCTCAGCTCAACAATGCGATTATAAACATAGCAACTGCCCTTCGGTATCGTGAGGGACCGGTCGGAGAAAGTACGTCAATCCTCTGGTACCCATCCATGAAGACGACCGATTTTCGCTGTGTCGAGCGGATATTTGAGATACCAAACGTCTCCGCGATTACTGACGTATTCAGAGATCTCGATGTGAGAAATATCAATGCTCAGCGGTGGACCAGACAAATCCACCAGGATGTGATAAACATGTTTTGCGATATGCTGCTCTCAGCACTCGACGGACTGATGAATCGTACTAATCGTGCGACGATGGAATTTATCGAAGAAGCCGAAAGCGCACGGGCATTTCTCGCAACAATACACTTAATTCGATTGGCGACCGATAATGCGGACACCATACAACGACTCGCATCCATCGGAAAAACGCGAGAGGACGCGCTACGGCGCATTCGCTCGGAGTACGATGTATATACGCACATGGAGTATATGCATATGGGAAAAGAGAGAAGCGAGAAATGGAGAGAGTATATAAAAACGTGGCTGCGACAGAATGATCGTAAACAACTCTGCTAGCATGCCGGGGCTATGTGTAGGGTGGTGGTGGGACTTTTATTCCGTAGCGGATTGCTGCGGCGGCTTCGAGGATCGGGGTTTTGACGGATTCGTTGGTGAAGTAGTATCAAGAAGAGTAATGCTTGTTTGGAATAGCAACCTTGTTTGCGTGGAGAAGAGCTATAAGATTTTTGCGGTCTGCTCGTGCGGACTCCGTAAGGATGTGTTCGGCGGTAAATAGCTCGTAGTTGTCAAAAAGCGTCCCCATTCACCAAGCGATATACCACTTTTCGGCGTTGGTTGACGGTGACGAATAGACATCAAGGAGCGGGGGCACTACCCGTCTCCCGTCTATACGTTTTTCGAATGCGACACGCACGTCGTAGAGATTGAGAGTTTCGAAGAACGTGACGAATCAAACGGCAGTGAGGAGGGACAGACCGGACGCGTCTTTATAGCTGGCTAGATCTCGCGCGCGCTTGTGCTCTCGAAAAGCAGCAAGAGCCTGCTCCTGATGGGCGATTTGCTCGTCGAGCGTGAAAGCAGCGGTTTGGTGCCGTACAGGATCGTCAAGAACGCTATCAGGTAAAGCGATATCCTCGAGTGACTGAGGAACGACGTCCTCTAAGGGGGATGTTTCAAATGAAGAAGACATAGAAAAAGGGGATTATAGAGAAAACTACGATTTGGATGGGTCGTCTGACCCGGACGAAACTGCATCAAATAGCACCCGCTCGAGCGCATCACTGTCGATCGTACCGTCATCGAGAAGAATGTCGTTACGGCGAAGTCAATCTCGAAGTGGCTCTGGATTCTGATGAAAAGCGGGTTTGAGAGTGTGCTCGCTCGTGAAAACGTCGGAGCGTCCAAAGGCAAGTCCGAGGAGTCATGCGAGAAATCCCTTGGCACTCGCAGTGAGAGGACGCGTGAAGTCTATGGCATCCGGATCAAGAAAGTGACCGCGAACATGCTTATCCCTTGATACTTTGAGGATGACATCCTTTGCGCGGTCGTCGAATAGTGATCATCACGCGGCGTCCCAGAAACGCGCGTTTTCTTCGACCGCCTCGCTATTTTTCTCGAATTGT